>JAJQGQ010000015.1 GCA_021200395.1 Erysipelotrichaceae bacterium | reverse complement strand
TAGAGGTGGGATTAATAAAATGATCAATGGTGAACATGTTTCTGATGAAAGAGTCAGAAAATTATTAATATTATTGGTATTTTATAAATTCTGGATGACTATGTATTTAGATAATAAACATGAAAAATATGGTGCTCGTGGTGGAGATGCTGATAGATGTATGGATGAAATTAATCGTTATTTGTTAGAATCTGGCTTTTCTACATTGTATGCAGGTAATCCTTTTGATTGGATATTTATGTATAGTTTACAGGATGATTATCCTTTGGAAGCTTTTAGAGACTTTATGAGTCGCGTATATACGAGTAATGAGGATAAGCTCATGCCTCATACATTCACAAATCCAAAATGATTTTTAATGTTATAAAATAAGTATAGAGGAAATTATTATGGATACACGTATAGCATTAAAAAATAACACATTACTAAAATTCAATCAGTATAACCAATATATTATCAATAAAGAAATAGGTAGAGGGGCTACCTCTATTGTTTATGATGCCTCATATACCAATAATACAGGAAACAAAAAAACAGTTCGCATTAAGGAATGTTACCCTTTTAAACTTGATATTCAAAGGATAGATTCTGGAGAACTCATCACCAATGAACAAGATCAATTTAACGAATATAAACAAAAAATGATTCAAACTTTTAAGATAAGCAATCAATTATTTGAAATAGATGGTTTGACTAATTCTGTATCAAATACGATTGATATCTATCAATCAAATAATACAGTATATATTGTTTCAACTTATCTTCAAGGTGAAACTTTGAATTATGATAATGTTCATTCTATTAAAGAATGTATATCAATTATTAAAAGTACTGCTAAGGCTATTTTAAAAATACATAATCATGGTTATCTTTATTTAGATATTAAACCAGAAAATATCTATATTTTAGAAGGAACAACAGAAATTATACAATTATTTGATTTTGATTCACTAATACCTTTGGATCAATTAAATGAGGATTTTAAAATATCTTATACGAAAGGCTTTGCTCCACTAGAACAACAATTAGGTCAAATTAAACGTATTGGTAAATATAGTGATGTCTATGGTATTGGTTCATTATTATTCTATTTATTATTTAAAAGAACGCCAACTGCTTTAGATTGTGATTATGGTGCTAAATATGATTATAGTTTGTCGCAATTTGATATACACGTTTATCAAGATTGCTTATTTTATGAATTAACAGATTTTTTTCATAAAACATTAGCGAATTATTATCCTGATCGTTATCAGGATATAAGTCAATTGATATTAAAACTTGATAAAATAGAAAAATACGCTGATCAAACAATACCATTTATCATATCATCTTCTATTCCTAAACCACCATTATTAATTGGTAGAGATAAAGAATTACAACAATTAGATAGATATTTTCAAAATGATTGTGTCTTTGTTTCAGGTATGGGTGGTATTGGTAAGAGTAGTCTTGTAAAAGAGTATGTATCTATGAATCATAATAAATTTGATAGTGTGATTTATGTTGATTATAGTATGTATGATTCTATGCAAGATTTAATTATTGATGATAATCATATATCTATCAATACTATCCATAAATTAGAAGAAGAAACAAAGAAAGAATACTATCAACGTAAGCTCCATGCTTTACGTATGCTTTTAACAGATAAGAAAGTTGTATTGGTTATTGATAATTATAGCTTTCATAATGACTTAAAAGATATTTTAGAACTTCATTTTAAAATAATATTGGTATCACGACAAAAACCACCATTATTAACTTATCCAACGTTATATCTAAATGAAATAGATCATCAACAACTCTTTGTTTTATTTCAATCCTATTTAGGTAGACAAATTACCAATGATGAAACTATTTATCTAAACAACATTATTGATAAAATACAAGGACATACCTTAGTATTAGAATTACTTGCCAGACAAATAGCATCTAGTTATATATCTATTCAAGAAGCATCACAGTTAGTTGATCAATATGGCTTTTCTCATATAGCTAAAGAAAAAATAGACTATACTAAAGATGAAAACTATTATTATGATACTATAGAAAATATGATTACAGTTTTATTTGATATGAGTGAATTATCTCAATCTAAGAAAATGATTTTAAAAACTCTATCCTTATTTCATCATATCGATATTCATATATTTTCTAATATGTTGGAATTAGAAAATAAGAATGATATCAATGAACTAGAAAGATCAGGATGGATCAATATTGATAACTTTAATATATCAATGCATCCTGTTATTAAGGAAGTTGTATCAAAGTGGGATTGGACATTATATCAAGACTCTTTACATAGAACTTATAAATATCTTATTCAACAATTAGAGGGTAATGAATATAAGGAAGGAAAATATAAAATAGTACAAACTTATGTTTTATTAGCTAAAGATGTGTTAGAGAGTATTCATGAAGATACTTATGAAGCTATTCTATTAATGTATCATTTGATCATTAATGTAGCTCGTGATCAGGAAGAATATATCCTTTTAAAAGCAAATCAAATATTAAACTATTCACAATACTTAAAAGCAGAGTATATTATGAATATATATGAAAAGTTAATAGATATATATGGTGAACGTCGAGAATATAACGAGGAGAAAGATATATTAGATAAAGCAAAAGTATTTGCATTTAATATGAATGATAGTTATATTCTAGCATTGTATTATGATTTATCTGTTCATTATTATGATGATGTTCTTGAAGGCTATTATTTACCACAAACAAAACAACAAGAACAAATGATATCTGATATGCTATATTGTGAGGATAAAGCTATTTATTATTATGGTTTAGTTGATACAGATATGAGTAAAGTGAATCAAATTAACTGTATGATATCTAAAACTATTTTTCTTATAAGAAATCAACCAGAAAATAAAACAGATATAGATGAACAATTAAAACTTATTGATCATCTTATTCACGAATACCCTCACATCTATAATGAAATCAAATATGGTTATCATATGGCGCAAGGCTGGTATTATACTTATGTAGTACCTGATTATCAAAAAATGTGTGCATGTATTAATAAGGAATATCAATATATTGAAGATACTTCAGCAACTCTTTTGGATTTTATTGATAAGATGATTATTCCTTATGCTAATATGGCCTATGAATTAGGTGAAAATGATCATGCTATATTAATTCTTAATGATGGTATTCATCGTATAGAAGTATATGATGAATATATGCCATATATAAGAGAAATAATAACATTATATTCTTGTCTTATTGATATTTATATGGATCAAAAAGATTTTATTCAATGTCAAAATATCATTGATATCATCGATGATTTATGTAATAAAAATCATATAGATACATCGTTATATATAACTAATGAATTAAGAGATTACATTCAGGCAATGTTGTAGCATTGCCTTTTTGCATCCGCAAATCCAAATTGAAAATTATGCATGTTAAGATTATTTCATGATGGAGGATTTTAAAATGAAGAAATTATTAAAAATGTTGCTAGTAGGATTATTATCAGTAATGTTAGTTGCTTGTGGAGGTTCAGATGATAAGATAACTTTTGAAACTTTTAGTTGGCCGACTTCAGGACTTGCATTATTATTACCAGAACCACCTTCTGATAATGGAACAATTGTTGGTGAAATTAATTACAATAATGAAGATTCATTGAGTATAGATATCGGTGAAATTTCTAAAGATGATTTTTTATCATATATTGATGCATGCATTGAGAAAGGGTTTAGTGTAGATTCTGAATCTAATGACTCTAAGTATGAGGCTTATGATGAAACAGGAAATGAATTAACATTATATTATTATGAAGATGATGCTTATTACAATATCAATTTGCAAGAATCCAAAGTAACAGGGACTTTTAGTTGGCCGACAGTAGGATTAGCAACTCTTTTGCCAGAGCCAAAATCTAATGTAGGTACTATAGAAACAGATAGTTCTACAAGTTTTACTATATATGTAGGTGAATCAACGGAAGATGATATTTCTAATTATATTAACGAATGTTTAGAAGCTGGTTTTGATGTCGATTATAGTAGAGATAACACTTCACTTCGTGCAGAAAATGATGCAGGATTATCATTATCTATAGATGATGAAGGGTTTAATATTATGTATATTCATTTATATGGTGATGAAGATGAAGTTAATGCTGCTTTAGGAAAATCAACAAGCACATCAACTGATTCAAGCGAATCATCTAATTCTAGTACTAGTAGTTCATCTTCAAGTTCTAACAGCTCTTCAGGAATAAGTACTGAATTTAAAGAAGCTATGGATTCTTATGAGGATTTCTTTGATGAATATATAGCATTTATGGAAAAATATGCTGAGTCAGATGATAGTTTAAGTATGCTGGCTGATTATTCTAGTTATTTATCACAATATAGTGAAACAATGCAAAAAATGGATGCTATAGATGAAGATGATTTATCTGACGAAGAATTAGCTTATTATCTTGAAGTAACAGCACGTATAACTAAAAAATTATCAGAAGCAGATATTTAATTGGTTGGGGAAGTATATATGAGTTAAGTATTGATATATTTGAAGGTAGCTTAATATAAAATAAAGCGATTGCTTATATTGCAATCGCTTTTGCATGTTTATTCTTTAACAAATTTCTCTATTTTACAAATGTGATGTTTATAATCTTCACTTGTGTTATCTTTATCATATGTTATTCCAACCAAAAGTAAATTGCCATGATAAAGTTCTAAGCTACTAGGGTAATTTTTTTCTTTTATTTGCGAAATAGCAGTGTTTACATCTTTGTTAAATTTTAGTTCTATTATCATTGCTGGATGTATAGGATTAAAAGGAATAAAGGCTATGTCACAAAATCCTTTACCAGTTGGAAATTCTCTAGATATAGTATAATAATCTTGAGCTGTAAAATAGGACATAAATATAGTTGTATATAATGAATTTTCATTATTATACATTTGATTAGAATTAATATATTGATCATGCATATATTCAATATTATTAGCTACTGTTTCTTCATCAAGATTCCAAGTGGCTTCTAAAAGATCTTGAGATTTTTGGACGGATTTAGAGGTACGTTTTTATTTTGGGGTTTTAATTGCTTCTACAAATGAAAGTAATACTTCTTTGTTAGGTATATACAGTTTTATTTTCATTGTTATAGCCTAAGTATCCTAAATGTATGAGTAATGTCAAAACATCATCTTTTGAATTGAATAGAGACATATCGTTTTGAAAACTGACTATGCTAACTTTTACTTCTTCACCAGCAATTAAGCTTTCAACATCTTCTTTTAAGCCATCAAAATCCATAATAATATGATTTTTTAATGTTGTGAATGCCCCTGTTTTTGACCAGTGATTAGTAAATTTTCTATCCATGATAGTTGTTACAATTGATTGTGGGCTATATACAGAAACATTATTGTCGAGGTGATAACCATCGTACCATTTTTTCATTTCATTATAATCTATATTATTTTTTGCACATAAGTCTTTAACTTCTTTATCGGTAAATCCCATAAATTCGCCTATTGGTACAGAATTAATCATTGATATCTCTTTAAACATATTTATGGCACTTTCATCACCATATTTTTTAATTGGCAATATTCCTGTCATATAAACCATTTCAACATAATTCATTTCTTTAAATAATGTGTTTAAAAAAGTCAAATAATCATTTTTATCTTGTTCATGTGATTTTGGACTTCTAAATATATAATCCCAAGAATCAATGATAAATATAAACTTTTCTTGTGTTTGATTACATATATTATTTAAAGACAATGATAGATTGTACTTATTTAAATCGTTAATGCTAGGATATATTTTATTTGCATCTTTTAGAATTGATTTTGTTATTAAAGAAATCATATCTTTAGTATTTTTTGCAATATTATAAAATCGTTGTATATTAATAGATATAACATTATGTTTATTAAGATGTTTATGATATTCTGACCAATGAGATATATTTAAATTATTGAATAAATCAGCAGAGTCACAACCTTTAGAAAAATAAGCTACTAACATATTAGCATCTGTACTTTTACCAAATCTACGAGGTCTTGAAACACAAATGAATTTTGATTTATTTATAGACATATTATAGATTTCTTTAATTAAATTAGATTTATCAACATATATTTTTTTGTTTACAGCTTCATTGAAACCGTCGTTATTTGGATTTATATAGATAGTCATAATAATTGCTCCTCGAAATTATTATATCATCAATTTATAAAATAATATATACCAATACACAAAAAACTAACCCTTGGAGGAGGAATTCTAAGCGTATAGCCTACTCCCATTCATGAACCCAGCTTTATCCATCTCAAGTTAGTCTACAAATTATACACCAATATAAAAGTTAATCAATAAATTATGAGAGGTCACAATATAAAATGGTTCTTGCTTCTTACAAAGTAAGAACCTATCTTTTTCCATATTTTATTGTTTTATAAATAATAATCTGTGTTATAATACGCATATATTGAATGGTGGGGATATGATGTTAGTAAACGAAATACTAGAAGCAACAAATGGTAAACTATTAAGTGGAAATATGAATGATGATATCAAAGGATTTACACAAGATAGTAGACAAGTTAAAGAGGGAGATATGTATATTCCTCTTATTGGGGAAAATGCTGATGGTCATGATTATATAAGACATGCTTTTATAAATGGTGCGAGTGCAACATTAACCATGCATGAAATCAATTATCCTTCAAAGAATGTTATATTGGTTGATGATACTTTAAAAGCATTAGGGGATATGGCTAGATATTTAAGAAGCCATAGAAATGTAAAGGTTGTAGGTATTACTGGTAGTGTAGGTAAAACAAGTACCAAAGATATGATTTATAGTGTTGTTAAGGAAAAGTATAAGACACTTAAAACATTGGGAAACTATAATAATCATATTGGTTTACCATTGACTATATTAAGATATCAAGATGAAGAAGTCATGATTCTAGAAATGGGTATGAATCATTTAGGAGAAATTCACTATCTAACTGAGATTGCAAAACCTGATATTGCGGCTATCACAAATGTCGGAACAGCTCATATTGGTGAAGTTGGATCAAGAGGAAATATACTTAAAGCTAAAATGGAAATTGTTGATGGATTAAATGATGGTATTTTAGTTATTAATGATGATAATGATATGTTACATACGGTTGAAGAAAAAGATTATAAGCTTATAAGAGTTGGAGAAAATGATCGATGTGATTTAAAAGCTTATGATATTGATTTACGTATAAGTGATTCTTATTTTAAGATTGATGTAAATGGTCTAACATATCAAGTTCATGTACCAGTTGCAGGCGAACATTTTGTTTATAATGCATTGATTGCGATAGCTACTGGATTATCTTTAGATATAGATATGGATTTATGCAAACAAGGTATCGAACATTTTGAGTTAACTAAAAATAGAATGGATATTTTAGAATTGAATGATGTAACAGTCATTGATGGTACTTATAATGCGAATTTGGATTCTATGAAATCTAGTTTAGATGTATTATCACAATATCCTAATCGTAAAATAGCTATATTAGCTGATATGTTAGAATTGGGTGATTATGAACAAAAACTTCATGAGGAAGTAGGATATAAGGTTGTAGAAGCTGATGTTGATATATTATTGTGTGTAGGAAGAGCTTCGAATTATATTATTGAAGCCGCTAATGAAAAAGGAATAAAAAATGCTTATCATTTTAAGAATAATCAAAATTTGATTCAATTCTTAGATGAAATACTAGAAAAAGATGATGTCATATTAGTGAAGGGTTCTAATGGTATGCATTTAAAAGAAGTTATAGAATTTTTAAAGGAGAGATGAATATGAAACTATTAATTATTTGTGGTGGTCAATCAACAGAACATGTTGTTTCTAGAATGTCTTGTGCCTCAGTTTTAAAGAATATTCATAAAGATAAGTATGAAATAACTTTGGTTGGTATTGATTTAACAGGTCGTTGGTATACATTGGATATTGATCAATTCATTTATAATGAAGATCACAAAAATCCAGAAAAGGATATTTGGTTAGATGAAGCAAAAGAAATAGAAGATATCTACGGTTTAATTAAGTCACATGATGTAGTTTTCCCTGTTTTGCATGGTAAATATGGTGAAGATGGTACTATTCAAGGCTTATTTGAACTTGCAAAAACACCTTATGTAGGATGTCGTACTATGGGATCAGCTATTGCGATGGATAAGATTTATACAAAGAAAGTCTTAGAAACTGCTGGTATTCCTCAAGTTAAATCATTATATGTAAAAGTTAGATATGATGGTAAGTTTGTGGCTGTTGATAGTCAATTTAATGAAAGAGAAGATGTATTAGAAGTCGTAAAAGAGGAACTAGGTTTCCCAATCTTTATGAAGGCAAGTAGCTCAGGAAGTAGTGTGGGATGCTATAGAGTAGATAATGAAGAGGATTTCTATAATAAGTTAGATGAAGCTAGTAGATATGATAGAAAGATTGTTATAGAGGAATGTATTGATTGTATTGAGCTAGAAACAGCGGTACTTGGCAATGATGATATTATGGTCTCTCGTGTAGGACAAATCATGCCTCATGGGGAATTCTATACATTTGAATCTAAGTATGAGGATGAAGAAAGTAAGACATGTATTCCTGCATTGGTTGATAATGATATCCAAGAACAAATTAGAAAATATGCAATTAAGGTATTTAAAGCCATTGATGGTCATGGATTATCAAGAGTGGATTTTTTCTTGGATAAGAAAACGAATAAAATCTATCTCAATGAGATTAATACAATGCCAGGTTTTACAAAAATATCTATGTATCCTCAATTGATGGCTGATTCTGGTATTGGCTATAGTGATTTAATAGATAAGCTTATTG
>JAJQGQ010000315.1 GCA_021200395.1 Erysipelotrichaceae bacterium | reverse complement strand
ATTTACTTCTCATAAAAAAATTTACCAATTATACTAATATCAAGCTTAGTATAAGGAGTTAAAGAAAATATGAATGATTATTTAACTAAGTGTTTTAATTTGTACATTGAAAATCTATCCTCGAATTTGAGTAATGGCACTATTTACAATAAGACTCATAGTGTGTGCTCTTTTTTGGAAAGTCTTGATGATGATTTTCATGATTTTAAGAATTTCAATATTAATTCTGTTTACCATTACATTAATAGTCTTAATTATGCTTCACAGACAATTAGTGGTATCCAATTTGTATTGCGTGAATTCTTTGATGTATTGTATAAAAACAATATATCTGATTTTGATGGAAGAAAAGTGTTTCCAGTTATTATTACCAATAAACGTGATACTATTCCTTCCTATTATTCTACTGATGAAATCAAGAAAATAATTGATTCCATCGATATTACTCAGCCACATGGAGTTGAGCATAAATGTATGCTTCTTATTGATGCGCAAATGGGATTAAGATCAAGTGATATACTTGGATTAACATTTGATGAGATTTTATGGGATAAAAATATTATTCATAAAATCCAACAAAAAACAAAGTTGCCAGTTTATGTCCATATGCCAGACAACATCAAGTTTCTGCTTTTGGATTATTTAAAGAATTATAGACCATTATCTGATGAAAACTATATCTTTATATGTGAAAAGACTGGAAAGCGTTATTCTTCAGGTGAACTTTATTATGTATTTAATAAGTACCTGAATAAAGCAGATATTAATGTTGGTAACAGAAAACATGGTCCGCACTCTTTAAGACATTCACTTGCTTCAAATTTATTGAAGCATGATACTGCAATGCCAGTTATCACTGGTATTCTAGGCCATAAAAATCTTAATACAACAAGTCGCTATCTTTCTATAGATACAGAAGCATTGAGAAGTCTATGTCTGGAGGTTACTCTAGATGATTGATAATGGTAAAAGCATATTCACTGGTACTTATAAAGAAGTGCTTGAGGGTTATGTAGAGTATAAAAGCAGTCTTGGTTACAATATATATTGCCGTCAAAGCTTGAACCAGCTCATACAGCTTAATGAATTCTTAGATAGCTATAATTCGCCTTCGATAGTTCTAACTGAAGATATGGCATATGCTTATATTGAACTTTATTCGCATCTTTCATCTGGTACAATTCATATCAAGGAAAGTTGTATAAGACAGTTTGGGATATATCTTAACAATATGAATTACGAAAATATTTTTATTTATCCAGAAAATCTTATTAAGGTAAAATCAGATTTTGTGCCTTACATTTTCAATTACGATGAAATATCAAGAATATTTGAGGCAACTGATAAAATGAAAGATAATTCTGAGCAATCAAAGAAAGTAAAATTATTTTATCAGACTTTAATAAGACTTCTCTATGGAACTGGTATGAGAATAAGCGAAGTTCTTAATTTAAGAATAGAAAATGTTGATTTAATCAGTAAAATCATAATAGTCAATAATGGTAAAGAAAATGTATCAAGATTAATACCTGTTAATGAATCAGTTTTTTATTGGTTGAAAAAATACTATGATGAAATAGCCTGTTTTCATAAAAAATATTTTTTTGAATCAACAAATGGCAAAGCAAGACGCACCCATTCAATTAATAAAATGTTTCGTAAAATACTTATTAAAGCAAAAATTGATCGTAAGCCTGATAATACTGGTCCAAGACTTCATGACCTGCGACATACATTTGCATGTCACTGTCTTGATAAGATGATAAAGGATGGAAAGGATCCATATTGTGCATTGCCTTATTTAAGTACTTATTTAGGTCATAAAGGCATTGAAAGCACTGAAAAATATTTGAGATTAACCGAAGACCATTATAAGGAAATTACTGATGCAGGACATTATATTTATAAAGAAAGTTTAGGAGAAAATTATGAGTAAAACAAAAACAACATTTCAGAAACTGATACAGGATTTCTTTACCAGCTATTTGGACAGCCAAAGAGGAATTAGTGACAACACTATTGATAATTATCGCAACACATTTATTCAGCTTTTAATGTATATTAAAACTATTCTCAATATATCTTCAGATAAAATAAAAATAGAAGATATTACTGTAGAATTAGTAACTAATTTCTTAAACTGGCTTGAGGAATCAAGACATGTAAGTATTTCAACCAGAAACAATCGTCTGGCTGGAATAAAATCATTTTTTAAATATATCAGTTATCATTATCCTGAATATTTGGAACAGTGTACGATAATTAGAGAAATAGAATTCAAAAAGAACGAAACGAAACCTGTAAATTATCTAACTGTAGATGCCATAAAACATTTACTTAGTACATTTGATACAAATAATAAAAAGGATCTAAGAAATCTTTGTATTGTCATGCTTCTTTATGAGAGTGGTGCAAGAGTATCCGAACTTACTCAAATCAAAACCTTTGAACTTAATTTGACCGCACCACATAAATTATGTATTACATGGAAAAGGAAATAAAACAAGACCTATTCCTATAGATTCTACAGTTATTTCATATATAAAGAGGTACATTGAAGTATATAATATTGGAGAAAATGATTATCTTTTTATGAATGTACAAGGTCAAAAACTAACTCGTGAAGGAGTATCCTATATAGTAAAAAAGTGTTTTAAAAAAGCACAACAGTTGAGACCTGATTTATATCCCAATAATATATCACCACATAGTTTACGCCACAGCAAGGGAATGCATTTATTAGAAAATGGCGTCAATCAAATTTATATTAGAGATTTTCTTGGACATGTCTCTGTAAGCACAACAGAAATATATGCAAAAGCCAATCCAGAAGTAATGAGAAAACATATTGAAAAAGCATCAGAGGATATAATTGATAAAGAAGATTATAACGCAGAAGAAAAAGATGACCTCTTAGATTGGCTAAGCAAGAAATTGAGCAAAAAATAGTAAATTTTTTTATGAGAAAAAAAAGAATCCTTTATTTCAAGGGTTCTTCAATTACTTCTCATAATAAAAAACTTCTCATAAGATGAGTATGATACGCCTTTTATTGAAGCACAAGTTAAAGGTTATTATGATGATATAAGAGAACAGCTAGCTTCATTGCTTCATAATGCCCTTAAAGATGCTGATCCTTTAGAATATGCTATGCTTACAGGTATTCAAAGAGTGGCCAATGAAAATATTTTCAGCGACCTTAATAATGTAGCTATTTATAGTGTGGTGCGTAAGCAATATTCTCAATATTTTGGCTTTACTGAAGCTGAAACTAAAGAATTATTAAAATATTATAATTTAGAACTTAATGATGATGTAAAGCAAATGTATGACGGATATCATATAGGTAATGATTATTTATATAATCCTTGGTCCGTTCTAAATTATGTTGATAATGAGGAACTAGATACATATTGGGTTTATACTAGTTCTAATATTATGATAAAAAATGCTATAAAAAACGCTGATATAACTTTTAAAAATGGATTTGAGACTTTGATAGAGCAAGGCTATAGTGATGTGAATATCAATTTAGGTACAAATTTTTATGAAAATAATCAGACCTCTACCTTATGGGGAATGTTTATTAACGCTGGCTATTTAACTATTAAAAATAAAATAGGCCTGAAAAGATATCGTATTGTCATACCTAATCTTGAAGTTGTAGATGAATTCAAAGAATTTTTATCATATTATTTTGAATTATGATCTGTTGAGTTTTTAGACAATATCATAGACAGTCTTTTATATGAAAACAAGAATGGATTTTTATCTTCATATACACAACTGTTATTAGCTTCATCATATCATGATCTCACAAGCGAAAATAGCTATCATATGTTATTATACCCTCTATGTCTATATCTCTCTAATACGCATGAAGTAAGATCTAATCCAGAAGAGGGTAAGGGTAGAACGGATATTATTTTAAAAGCAAAATCTTCAAAATATACGTCATATGTTATAGAGTTTAAACATGGTAAAAAAGAAGATAATTTAGATAAATTGGCTAAAGACGCAATAAAACAAATCAAAGAGAAAAAATATGATGTCAATTTAACAGGTAGAATCATACATATAGGTCTTGGTTTATATAGTAAGAATGTCGCAATGGAATGGGTTGTTAAATAAAAAGCTAGCAGAAAACTGCTAGCTTTTATGCTAATTTATAGTATTCTTCATCATTGACTGGTTCCAACCATTCATTAGAACCATTTTCTCCAGGTACTTCAATAGCTAAGTGAGAAAACCAGCTATCCTTAGCTGCACCATGCCAATGTTTCACACCAGCAGGAATATTAATGCAATCACCAGGATTCATTTCAATAGCTTTTTTACCCCACTCTTGATAATAACCTCTACCAGCTACACAAATAAGAATTTGACCTCCACCTTTTGTGGCATGATGAATGTGCCAGTTATTTCTACATCCAGGTTCAAATGTTACATTGAAAATAGTTACTTGCTTATCAGAAATAGTTTCTAAATAGCTATTTCCTATAAAATACTCACCAACAGGATTAGGTCCCCCAATAGGAAATACCATTTCTGCTTCATGTTGTGCTCTTGATTCGTCTAATACAGTTTCTTTCATTTCGTTCATATATTTATATCTCCTTTGCTAAAATAAGTATAAAATAAGTTTGTTAATATGTCTAATGCTTATAATAAATAGCTTATTATTCGTTATAAGCATTATAAATTCTTGCCTAAGTTGTATGCATCTTTAGGATATTTGGTATGTCTTGTCATGGCTAGACTACCACAACCATAACCTAGCACTTCACCACAATCTTTAAAATCCAAATATTTCACTAATGTTTGATAATGAACGTGCAAGGCCTCAAAAGTCCAATCGCTACTATTCCAAGCAACTGCTAATAAGGCTGATTTCATATGTTTATATGTTAATGATGAATTATAAGCACAAAAGCGATCTATCACAGTTTTGAGTTGTGCCGACATGCCATAATAATATAATGGTGATGCAAACACGACCATATCAGCATCTAATAAAGCTTCTCTAATCATTTGATTATCATCCTTTAAAACACAAGGACCTTCATATCCACAGGCAATACAACCTTGACAAGGTTGTATATTCATCTTAGCTAGATCAAACCTTTGTATTTGATGTCCTGCTTCCATAGCCCCTTTGCTAAAATTCTCAACTAAAATATTTGTAGACCCCTTAATATTATAATCTTCATATAATCCTCCTCAATGTAAGTATAAATAAATATAACTATCATGTCTAATGCTTAAAATAAATCTTATATTATTCCTTTTAGGAATAAATATGCATTTTTAAAACATACAACTTATTTTTATGTTACAATAACACTACTTAGGAGGAGAATCTATGAACTATGCAACAATCAAAAAAGTTGATATCGCTAATGGGCCTGGTGTACGTGTATCTTTGTTTGTATCAGGTTGTCATTTTCATTGTGAGGAATGTTTTAATGAAATAGCCTGGGATTTTCATTATGGTGAATTATTTACAAGTGATACTATTGATGAAATCATTGCAGCTTTATCGCCAGAACATATTCAAGGTTTAACATTATTAGGTGGTGAACCTATGGAAAAGGTGAATCAAGAAGGGCTATTACCTTTATTACAGACTGTTAGGAAAAAATTGCCAGATAAGGATATATGGGCTTTTACAGGCTATATTTATGATGATTTATTAATCAATGGAAAAGCCCATTATGATGTGACAGATGAATTATTAAGTTATATAGATGTATTAGTTGATGGTCAATTTGTTTTAGAAAAGAAGAATATACAATTAAGATTTAGAGGTTCAGAAAATCAAAGATTAATTGATCTTAATCAGACAAGAAAATTAAATAAAATTATTTTATGGGACAAATAATTAAAAAAATCTTCATAATTTGTGTTAATTTTAAAAATTTTATACTAAAAAAATAAAAAAATCCTAAAAATAATGTAGAAATTTTCATCGCAATTATATATAATGGTATAGTACATGTAAGGGGGCTATATGATGAAAGAAGGCATTAGAAGGGAATATAAGAAACAATATGATGCTTCTTCTAAAAGAATAGATATCGTTGATGTACCAGAATTTAATTTTATTATGATTGATGGTATAGGTAATACGGGTGTAGAAGAATT
Source organism: Erysipelotrichaceae bacterium (assembly GCA_021200395.1). GTDB lineage: Bacteria > Bacillota_I > Bacilli_A > Erysipelotrichales > Coprobacillaceae > JAJQDJ01. The sequence goes on along the minus strand of JAJQGQ010000315.1, from coordinate 2,765 downwards.
CAAGCTGAAGTCACAAGCTTTATTTATATTATCTAAAGCTATTAAGGATTATTGCAAAAAACAGTATGACTTATTATATTTATTATCACCATTAGAAGGTTTATGGGATACTTATGATAATAGCCATTTTGATGTAACCCGAAAGAAAATGATTAAATTTACTTTGATGGTGGCACAACCAAAAATATTGGATGAAGAAACTTTTGAAACAATTAAGGAAAAAGTCATTGAAAAGAAGGATAATCCTTATTTGGTAGATGTTTATCTTAAAAAATGGGAAGAAGGGCATTGCGTCCAAACATTGCATCGTGGGGCATATTTTGATGAAATTAATACAACTAAGAATTTAATGGAATATATTACTGTTCAACAAATGAAATTAGTGGGAATGCATCATGAAATATATCTTAATGATGCACGTAAGATTGCGACTGAAAAATTAAAAACAATTGTTCGCTATCCTATTGAAGAACAGGAAGTGACATATTAAGGAGGAAAGGTTATGCTATGTGTATCATGGAATGTGAATGGCTTAAGAGCATGTATAAAAAAGGGATTTAATGACTTTTTTAATGATATTAATGCTGATATATTTGCGATTCAGGAAACCAAACTACAAAAACATCAAATTGATTTAGAATTTCCAGGTTATACAAGTTACTATAATGATGCTATTAAAAAAGGTTATAGTGGAACTGCTATTTATACAAAACATAAACCATTAAATGTAACTTATGGATTAAATATAGAAGAACATGATCAAGAAGGCAGAGTCATTACTTTAGAATTTGAAAAATTTTATTTTGTGACAGTTTATACACCTAATAGTAAAAGAGAATTAGAAAGACTGGATTATCGTCAAGTGTGGGAGGATGCTTTTAGAGATTATGTGAATAATCTAAAGAAAAACAAATCTGTTGTTATTTGTGGTGATTTAAATGTAGCTCATCAAGAAATAGATCTAAAAAATGATAAAACAAATCATCATAACGCAGGCTTTACTGATGAAGAGCGTGCAAAATTCACGGAGTTGTTAGATTCTGGTTTTATTGATAGCTTTAGATATAAATATCCAGATAAGGAAGTTTATTCATGGTGGTCGTATATGTTTAAAGCAAGAGAAAAGAATGCAGGCTGGCGTATTGATTATTTTGTTGTTTCTGATGATTTAAAAGACAATATAAAGGATACTTATATTTATACTGATATATTAGGATCTGATCACTGTCCTGTTGGTATTGAGTTAGAGGATATGTTATGAAATGGATGATAATTTCTGATATTCATGGTTCTATTGATGATTTAAAAAAGGTTCTTGATATCTTTGAAGAAGAACATATGGATCAAATCATTTTATTAGGTGATCTTTTATATCATGGTCCTAGAAATAGTATTCCTGAAGGCTATGATCCAAAAGCTGTTGCACAGCTTTTAAATCAATATAAAGATAAAATTATATGTTCAGTGAGAGGAAATTGTGATAGCGAAGTTGATCAAATGTTGCTTGAATTTCCTATATTATCAACATATTCACAAATATTTGTAGATAATCATCGTTTCTTTTTAACCCATGGACATATCTATAATGAAGATAATCAGCCACCATTAAATAAAGGTGATACCTTGATGTATGGACACTTTCATGTGCCAATAGCTAAGAAAAAAGAAGACATATATATATTTAATCCAAATTCTATTACTTTTCCTAAAGAGGGAGAAAAAAGTTATGGCGTATATGAGAATCAATGCTTAAGTATATATAATTTTAATAAAGAAATAGTAAAGAAAATAAGTCTCATTTGAGGCTTTTTTATATGGATTAAGAAATAATTTTATATTTTATTAAAAAAAGTTAAAAAAACCGTGAAAATATTTTAAAAGTATGGTATTTTTATTATAGGGGTGATGACGATGGCTAAATATAAAGATATTGCTAATGATATTCGTAGTAAAATTATGAGTCATGAGTATTCTTATGGCCAAAAACTCCCTTATGAATATGTTCTATGCATGAGCTATCATTGTAATAAAGAAACAATGAAAAAAGCATTGGATATATTAGTTAAAGAAGGTTTGATTATTAGACGAAGAGGTGCAGGAACATTTGTTAAGGATTTTGATCCTGCTATGGAAAATGAAATGAATCGTTCTTCGTTTGGATTAACATCTAGGTATGAAGGTTTAAAACAAGTAACAAGCGAAATCATTGAATTTGAAGTTGTTCCTGCTGATGATTTTTTAGGTAGGAAATTACAAATCAATGTTGGTGATTTTGTATATCATATTATTCGTTTAAGAATGTTAGATGAAAAACCATTTAGAATAGATATTTCTTATATGCCATTAAGTGTTATACCTAATTTAAAATTAGAACATATTAAAGGATCCATCTATCATTATATTGAAAAAAATTCTTCATTTAAAAATTCAAAGTAGTCATATAACAATTAAAGCAGAATTATCTACGCAGCTAGAACAACAATATTTAGGTTTAAAAGAAAATGAACCATTTATAGAAAAAGAACAGGTTGCATATTTAAGTAGTGGAGTCATATTTGAATATACTTTAGCTAGACAACGTTACGATGAATTTGAATTTCATACGATATTAGTAAAACAATAGTTATGTACAACACATAGCTATTTTTTGTTAATTTAGATAATGAAAAGGCTTTATAATGTGGGATTTTAACAAATTATCAAAAATAAATGGGACATGAAACCGTATTTTATTTAAAAAATACCATACTTTTAAAATAAAACAT
>JAJQGQ010000309.1 GCA_021200395.1 Erysipelotrichaceae bacterium | reverse complement strand
ATATGAACCATTGTTTGGTATATGGAAAATAGACTATATTGCTATAAAATATGAGGATATGGCTTGGGTCTATTTAACGAATGGGACAGAAGATGCCTTAATGAAAGTGAAAACTTTGTATTGTCAAGAAGATGAGGTGGAAACGGCTATTTATCATCTCATGCGTCAATATGATAATGATGCCTATCCAGATTTAACATCTTCTGCTTATTTAGAAGAAGAACATTATTATATAGAAGATAATGATCATTTTATGGGACTTGATGTTTGTATGCTTAGTCAAGTTAATCAATTGGTGGATGTAGAAATACCATTATTGGCTGATGATCAATTTAAACTAGGTTTATCTTATCTTAATGGGGAAGATGGCTATGTACAGGATGAATATCGTGCTTTTGAGTTATTAGAAAAAGCTTCATTGAATCATCATTATCGAGCCATGTGTACACTTGGTTATATGTATGAAATTGGTCTAGGTGTCAAGGAAGATAAAGTGAAAGCAGTAGAATTATATTTAAATGCTGCTGATAATGGTGATGAATTAGCTGCTTGTAATTATGCTTATTGTGCTTATGAAGGTATAGGTATGGAAGTGAATGAGAGCAAGGCTTTTGAATATTTTGAATTGTCGGCTGCTAGTCAAGTACCTCGTGCTTTATATTATATGGGTGAATGTTATTGTTTTGGTTATGGTGTTGATAAAGATGAAATCAAAGCTATGTATTATTATAAGCAGGCTGCTGATGAAGGATTCTTACAAGCTAAATATAGTGTAGGTTATTGTTATGAAATGGGTATTGGTGTAGAAAAAAATATTGATCAGGCTTTTTCGTGGTATCGTGAAGCAGCGGATGAAGGTTTAGATATTGCCCAGTTACAAATAGGTTATTATTATGAAGCGGGTATTGGTACACAAAAGAATGAGGAAATGGCAGTTTATTATTATCAGGAGGCTTCCAAGCAGAATTATTCATCAGCGCATTGTTATTTAGCTTATTGTTATGAAGCAGGTATTGGTGTCAAGCCAGATATAGAAAAAGCCAAGGAACTGTATCTTTTAGCAGCGAAACAAGGACATCCTCGTGGATTGTTTGCCTATGCTACTTTTATGGAAGAAGAAAATATAGCTTTGGCTATAGAATATTTAAAACGTAGTGCTGATTTAGATTTTCCACCTGCTATGTGTAAATATGCTTATTATTTAGAAAATGGTATTGGCGAAGAAGCAAATGAATCTTTAGCATTTTCCTATATTCAAAAAGCTGCAGATATGGATGATCCTACAGCTATATGTCAATTAGGTAATTATTATGAGGGTGGTATAGGCACTCCAAAAGATGAAAAAAAGGCTTTTGCATGTTATCAAAAAGCGAGTGATTTAGGTCATTTGCATGCTATGACTAATTTGGGTTATTGTTATGAAATGGGCATTGGTGTAGAAAAAGATGATAAAAAAGCTTTTGCATATTATAAAGAAGCATGTGATTTGGGTTATGATGCTGGTATTTGCAATGTTGGTTATTGTTATGAAAATGGCATTGGTGTAGAAAAGGATGAAAAGAAAGCATTTGAGTATTATGTAATGGCAGCTAATAATAACTATGATGTTGCACAATGTAATGTTGGCTATTGTTACGAACTTGGTGTTGGTGTTGATATTGATTATGATAAAGCAGAGCATTATTACCAATTGGCTGCTGATCAATACAATTTAAGAGCAATGTGTAATTTGGCTTCTCTTTATGAAAATAAGGATGAACCTGATTATGATAAAGCATTTGCTTATTATCAACATGCATCTTTTTATCAATATCCTCGTGCTTTATGTAATGTAGGAATTTATTATGAAAATGGTATAAGTGTTGAAAAAGATGAAAAAAAAGCTTTTGAATATTATCAATTAGCAGCATCTTTTGATTATGAAGCAGCCCAATGTAATCTCGGTTATTGTTACGAAAAAGGTATAGGTGTTGAGGTGAATGAAACTTTAGCAAGAGAGTATTATCAAAAAAGTGCTGCGCAAGGCTATCCCCGTGCGATGAATAACTTAGGTATGATGTATGAATTTGGCAGTGGTGTTAGTGTAGATAAAGAAGCAGCTGTGCAATTATATCAACAAGCTGCTACATATAATTATCCGCCTGCTTTATGCAATTTGGCTATATGTTATGAAGATGGAATTGTTGTTGAGTGTGACAAACAAAAAGCCTTTGCCTATTTCTTGCAAGCTGCTAAAATGCATTCTTCACGAGGTTTATATCATGTGGGTCGTTATTATGATTATGGGATTCTTGGAGATTGTGATTATAAAAAGGCCATACATTATTATCGCTTAGCTTATGATTTAGATAACTTAGATGCCTGTATTGCTTTAGGTATTATGTATGAAGTTGGTAAAGGCGTGAAAGTTAATTATAAAAAGGCTGTTCGTTATTATATGATTGCTAAAAACGCTGATTATTCTAGAGGTTATTATGCTTTAGCCAATCTTTATAAAAGTGGTCAAGGTGTGCGTAAGAACACACCAAAGGCGATGAAATATTTTGCTATTGCTGCTAAAAAAGGTCATGTTTCTGCTGCTTATAATCTTGCTGTATTATATGATTTTGAAGCTGATAAGAAATATCAGGACATAAAAAAAGCCGTTTATTATTATAAAATGGCTGCTAAAGAAGGGCATGCAGGGGCGATGAATAATTTGGGTGTTTGTTATCAACATGGTGAAGGTGTTAAAAAGAATTATAAAAAAGCTTTTCAATTGTTTTATGATGCTGCCCAAGGTGAAGATGAACATGCTTATTTAAATTTGGCGCGTTTTTACTATTATGGCTATGGTTGTGATATGGATTTAAATAAGGCAGAGTATTGGGCTAAAAAAGCCCAGGAGCATCATTTAGAAGATGCTGATAAATTGTTAGCTTTGATTGATAAAAAGAAACATATGAAAAAAAGAGTAAAGAAAAAGGATAATTAAATGACTGCTGGAAACAGTTGCTTTATGATATAAATCAAGAAAAAGCTTATAAATATGGTGATTGTATACCTGATAAATTCTTAAAACTGATGAATTAGAGAATCAATTCAAGATTCTCTATTTTTATTTAAGATAATTTATGATATAATCACACATAATGAATTGAGGTGTATTTTTATGAAGTCTAAAATTTTAGTTGTAGATGATGAAGAACATATTAGAGAGTTGATACGTTTTTATCTTGATAAAGAAGGATTTTCAGTTGTTGAAGCTGAAAATGGTGAAGAAGCTTTAGAAGTTGTAGAAAATGAATATATTGATTTAGCAATTGTTGATATTATGATGCCAGTGATGGATGGCTATCAATTTGTTGAGGAAATGAAGGAATTTAAGGATATACCTGTTATTATGCTGACTGCTAAATCACAATCAGCTGATAAACTTCGTGGTTTTTCTATTGGTATCGATGATTATGTTACAAAACCTTTTGATCCTGATGAATTATTAGCTAGAGTTAGAACAATTTTAAAACGTTATAGTATTAATAGTCAAAATATTGTACAAATACATGATGTTGTTTTTGATGGTGATAAATATGAGATTAGATATAAAGATGAAACAATTCATTTACCATTAAAACAATTTGAATTAGCATTTGAGTTAGCTAAGAATCCTAATCAAATATTTACACGTGAACAATTAATAGAAAAAATTTGGGGTATGGATTATGATGGATTTGATCGTACTGTAGATGTCCATATTAAACGTATTCGAGAAAATCTAGGGCATTTACCAGGTTTTAAAGTAGTGACAGTTAGAGGTTTAGGATATAAGATAGAGGTAGATTAATGAAATCTATTTATGGTAAATTAATTATCGGATTTTTTGTCAGTATATTGTTGAGTTTTTCGATAGCAGGTTATTTTTCTTTAAGAAAGAATAATAGTGCTCTGGGGCAATTAGCTTTTGATGAATTAAATAATTCTACCCAATTAATTAGTGATTTTATTGATACTATTGATGATGATAAATTAGATCAGGTTTTAACTGATTATGAGGTATCATCAGATTTAAGTTTTGCAGTTATTAGCAGTGATGGTACAAAAAATTATGGTAATGTTAATGATTTTTTAGATGATGAAAATTTACAGTATCTTTATGATCATGTTGGTGAAGTGATTAGTTCGGATGATTCATCTATTAGACAATTTGCTAAATCCTATGAAATTGATGGCACTGTTTATGTTATTAAGGCACAAAAAGATATTGAAACAAGAGAAATGATTTTTATTGATTCTGGAATTATTGCTATTTTTTGCATGCTTATTGCGGGAAGTGTTATCTTTTTAGTCATTGCTGATATTATTGTTAAGCCTATTTCACGTCTTACTAAAGCTACTAATGAGTTATCTAAAGGAAATTATCATGTTCGTGTTAATTATACAGGTAATGATGAAATAGCCAAATTAAATCAAAGTTTTAATCAAATGGCACAACAATTAGCTAAACAAGAAGAGACACGTCAACAATTTATTTCTGATGTCTCTCATGAATTCCAGACACCTTTGACCGCTATTAGTGGTTTTGCGACTATTTTAAAAAATGAAAAAATTAGCGATGAACAAAGACAAAAATATGCAGATATTATATTGTTCCATAGCCGTCGTTTATCAACTTTATCAAAAAATATGTTACAGTTAACATTATTGGATGGTGAAGATGTTCAGTTGGATATTGCTGAATACTCTTTGGTTGATCAGCTTGAGCGCGTGATAGATACACAGTTGCATTTAGCAGATAGTAAAAATATTGAAATAGAATTTGAAAAACCTAAAAATGATATTCATATTGAAGCTGATGAAGCAAGATTAGAACAAGTTTGGATAAATCTTATTAATAATGCCATTAAGTATACGAATGATAATGGTATAGTGACTATTAAAGTGAAAAAAACAGTTTTAGGTGTAGAGGTTAGTGTTCAAGATACTGGTATTGGTATGAGCAAGGAAGCTATTTCACATATTTTTGAAAGATTTTATCGTTCGGATAAATCACGTAAGATTGAAGGTAATGGCTTAGGTTTATCAATAGTCAAACGTATTGTTGATTTACATCAAGGAACGATTGATGTTGTATCAAGGGAAGACGGAGGTAGTGAATTTACTGTGAAACTACCAAATAACAGAACTTTTTTAATTGGTGAAAGATTAAAGAAAGGATAAATGAAATGTATTTAAAAAGAATAGAACTCCATGGTTTTAAGTCTTTTGCAGATAAATCGGTGATTGAATTTCAACCAGGTATAACAGGTATTGTTGGACCTAATGGTTGTGGAAAATCAAACATTGCTGATGCATTCCGTTGGGTATTAGGAGAACAATCTGTTAAATCTTTAAGAGGATCAAGTATGGCAGATGTTATCTTTAATGGCAGTGAAGATCGTAAACCTCAAAATGTTGCAGAAGTGACTTTGGTTTTTGATAATCAGGATCGTGTGATGAACATGGATTATAATGAAATTGAGATTACCAGAAGACTTTATCGTCAAAATAATGAGGGAGAATATCTTATTAATCAACAACCATGTCGTTTAAAAGATATTGTTGATTTAATTATGGATACTGGTTTAGGAAGAGATTCGTTATCTATTATTTCTCAGGGAAATATTTCATCGTTTGCCGATAGTAAACCAGAAGATAGACGCGGTATGTTTGAAGAGGCGGCAGGAGTGGCTAAATATAAAAAACGAAAGAATGAATCTTTACGTAAGTTAGAGCGTACACGTGATAATTTGGATCGTGTTGAAGATATATGTTTAGAATTAGAAAAGCAAATAGGACCTTTAAAACGTCAAAAGGAGAAAGCTGAAACTTATTTAGAATTAAAAGAGCAATTACAAGCTATTGAAGTAAGTGTTTTAGTATCAGAAATTAGTCAGTTATCTGAGACATTAAAAACACTTAATAATGATTTAAGTACGCTTAATAAAAATGAAACTGAAATTGATGGTCAAATTCTTTTGAATGAACAACAAAATGAAACATATAAAAAAAGAATGTTTGATTTAGATAGTGAAATCAATGATCTACAAGGTCAATTATTAGGGGCAATGAATCGTGTTAATGAATTAGAAACCCAAAAAGTAGAAATTGATGCAAATCGAAAACATCTTTTGGAAACAAGTTCAAAAGAAGATATCGAACAAAAAATTGTTTCTTTAAAACAAATATTACAAGATGCTATTAATGAATATAATGATCGTCTTCAACGATATAATGAAACAAAAGATGAGAAACAAACATTAGAAGCTTCACAAGAGAAAAATCGTAATGAAATGACTTCATTAAGAGAAGAAATAGAACAATTGAACCTGGTACTTCATAATAATCGTCAAAAGCATACTCAGTTAGTCGATGCTATTGAAAATAAATCAGGTTATAGTTATGGTGTCCGTTCTATTTTACAGGCGCAGCATTCATTGCATGGTATTATTGGAACACTAGGTGATATTATTTCAACTGATTCAAGGTATGAAACAGCTTTATCTATTGCTCTTGGTGGTGCTATTCAATATATCGTATGTAATAGTGATAGAGATGCCCGAAATGCCATAGCCTTTTTAAAAAATAATAAATCAGGCAGAGCAACTTTTTTACCGATAGATGTTATGCAACCAAGATCATTACGCCAAGAACATTTGATGGTTTGTCAAAATATGGATGGGTATTTAGGTATTATGAGTGATTTTGTAAAGTATCAAAATAACATTGATCATGTTGTTAAAAATCAATTAGGAAATGTTATTTTAGCAGATAATTTGGAAAATGCCTCAGCCATTTCGAAAGCTATATTCAATCGATATAAAGTTGTCACTTTATCTGGTGATGTGATTAATGTTGGTGGTTCATTAACTGGTGGTAGTTATCGCAACCAGAATTCTCCTTATGAGAATAAGCGAGAATTAAAACGCCTTGAAGAAACGATGAAAAAGCAGGAAAAAGAACTTAATCTAAAGAAACAACAACTCAATGATTTAGATAACAAAGCACGAGAAATAGCCCATAGCTTATTACAGAAACAAATGTCTTTTGCTAAACTAGAAGTTGTTGTTACGAATAAACGTAGTGAATTAAATGTTGCCAAAAGTGAGTATGAAAGTTTAACTCATCAAAGTATTGAACTTTCGGCTATTGAAAGTGGTTCACAAAATAATGAGCTTATTAATGAATTAAATGCAGCCAAGAAAAAGCGTGATCGTTTAACAGAAAGCATTCAAGCAAAAAGAGATTTGCGTATGAGTTTTGTGAATGATAATGAAAAAACAGAAACAGTATTAAAAAATATGCGTAAGCAATTACGTACGATACAATCAGAAATATCACAAAAACAAATATTAAAGGCCAAAAATGAAACCGAATTATCAAATTACTTGAAAAGATTAAATGATGAATATAAGATGACATATGAACATGCATTAGAAGAATATACGATGGCTTTAGATATGGATAAGGCTAAAGAAGAAGTTAAATCATTGCGTCATGAAATTGATATGTTAGGAAGTATCAATGTTCAAGCTATTAAAGATTATGAAGAGGTTTCTTCACGTTATGAAACATTGAACAGCCAACGTGTAGATTTATTGCATGCTCAAGATAGTATTTTAAAAGCTATTGACGAGATGGATGAAATTGTGATAAAACGTTTTAGTGAAACTTTCGAAAAGATTAATAAAGAATTTAATGTTGTTTTTAGAAACCTTTTTGGTGGAGGCAAAGCTGAACTTAAATATAGTGATCCTGATAATATATTGGAAACGGGAATTGATATTGATGTTCAACCACCAGGAAAATCAGTTCAAAATATCACTTTATTCTCAGGTGGGGAGAAAGCTTTAATAGCGATTTCATGTTTATTTGCAATATTGCGTGTTAGACCTTTACCTCTTTGTATCTTAGATGAAGTTGAAGCTGCTTTAGATGTAGCTAATGTTGAAAGATTTGCAAAATATTTACGTTCATTCTCTAATCAGACACAATTTATTGTGGTTACACATCGTGAGGGAACGATGGAAGAGTGTGATTTGCTTTATGGGGCAACAATGCAACAAAAAGGTGTGACTAAATTAGTTAGTGTTAAATTAAAAGATGCTATTGATTTAGCTGATCTTGCTTAGGAGGTATATGAATATGGGATTTTTTAGTAAAATTAAGGATGCTTTAGTAGGAAATTCTGCTAAACAGAATGAAAAATATGTCGCTGGCTTAGATAAATCAAGCTCATCCTTGTCTTCTAAAATTAATGAGTTAGCTGCTCGTTATCGTGAAATTGATGATGCTTATTTTGAAGAACTAGAAAATATTTTAATTATGAGTGACGTTGGTGTATCTATGGTTATGACTATTGTGGATGAAATCAAAAAAGAAGTACGTCTACAAAATATCAAAGATCCTGCCAAGATTAACGAAATCATTGTTGATAAAATGTTTGTCATTTATGCTAATGATGGTTACATGACAACTAAGATTAATTATGCGGAAAATGATTTAACAGTTATTTTAATGGTTGGTGTTAATGGTGCTGGAAAAACGACGACAATTGCTAAATTAGCACATATGATGCTTACTGATGGCAAGACTGTCATGTTAGCAGCTGGAGATACTTTTAGAGCTGGAGCCATTGACCAATTAGCTGTTTGGGCTGATAGATTGAATATTGAATGTATTAAAGGTAAAGAGGGAGGAGATCCTTCAGCGGTTGTTTTCGATGCTTTAAAACAAGCTAAAGAAAAAAATGTTGATGTATTGATTTGTGATACAGCAGGACGTTTACAAAATAAAGTTAATTTAATGAATGAATTAGAGAAAATGAATCGTATTATTAAGCGTGTTGTTCCTAATGGTCCTCAGGAAACATTATTAGTCATTGATGCAACAACTGGTCAAAAC
>JAJQGQ010000115.1 GCA_021200395.1 Erysipelotrichaceae bacterium | reverse complement strand
CATTAATAGGTGTTCCTTTTATGTTATGTTCATATAATCCTCTATTACACATACAATCAACAAATAATATGTGATCAACACCAAAATTTGTATTTTCGACAACATTTATCCATTCTTCTACATAAGTAGAAATTAATTTAATTTTCATTTCTGTTTGTTCACTAATTCTTTCAAGTTTTTTACTCATTTATACACCTTCTATTTAATTTTTGCTAGTAAATCTACTTTCTTAGTCTTGCTTCCTTCTTTAGATACTTCTATACCTTGGAATAGGGCATAGTTATGTTTAACACCATCATCTAAATCAATTGATATTCTTTTGTTAGCCATATGAGCTAATGCTTGATCATATATTCTTGTTTCTTCTAATTGCTTTAATAATTTATCTCTATGTTTAGATGCTTTATTGATATCTGATTTAATATTACTGTTTTCAATAATATATTCATCATTCTTGATAGCATCTTCATAAGCACTTTGTACTTTATGTAAATAATCTGTTCTTACTCTTCCTACAGTATCTTCATCATATCTATGCATATAGATTAATGCCTTAAATCCGTTTTGTTTTCCACTGTCAAATAGCCAGTATATAGGTCTTTTCCCTGATCCAGTTACTGAATATGTTTGGCAGTGATCTTTAAAGAAATCTTTGATGAAATAGTTTCTGATCTTTTCTCTTGACGTTGATCCATTTGTATTTAATGCATCAGCAATAAAGTTAAGATTTTCTTCTAATGTATCTGAACCATATACTGTTCTAACAAAATCAATAAATCTACCTACAATATCATCATCAAAATATTCTTCATCACAAATAGGTAGAATATTATCTTCATCAGCTTTATATATTTGATATCTATTTATATCAAAGTTACCACCTGCATAGACCAATCCTTCTTCATCTAATGAATATCTACCAAACATACATCCAACAGCATAACTTATAAATGATTTAATATCTCTAGTTAAGTCAGCTTTTCTTACTGTTACATCTTTTTCGTCTACTTCAGGTGTTAATTCATCTTGTAATCCATAAATATCTATGAATATTCTATTGAGTTCTTCTTCATTAGATTTTAATTGATTAAATCTATCATCACATTCTTGATTCCATAAGTTATAAGATTCTTTAATAATTGCTGTATGATTTTTTACTAAAGGATGAACAGTAAAATCCCATGATGTTTCAAAAGAATCCCAATTTTGTTTGGAATTTTTTATGTTCATCTCAACTAATTTTTCAATAATGTCTATATTATCTTCATCAAAAATGATAGGTAATTTAGCTATGTCACCTGATTGATAATTAATAGTGGGTGCAAGAATTTGAAGTATTTTGTTAGCTATAAATGTATTACAAAACGCTAATAAATATAGTACTATATCTTTTTTTGCGTAAAATGACATTCCAGCAATATCAGACAAGTTATATTCTTTATATCTAAAAGATGGTTGACTTGATGTTATTAATCCCCACGATCCTGAAGGAGAAAATTTTAAATCTGAAGGATAATCTTGAACATTTCTTTTATCAGACTTTGCATTATAAAATATTTCTTTCCCTCCAAATTGCCAATTTACCACATAATCATTATTCCCGTACCATTTGCAATATTTTCCACCTTTATTATATGGGAACCATTTTTTATTAGACATATTAGCTTCATCACAATTACTTGCATTAAAATTACATTTGTTATTACTTATTTCCCACCATAGTCTTAAAAATCTTTCATTATCACCTGTTTTCATTCCGTTTCGAGAGATAGCTATTTCACCCAATGGTTTTCCAATTTCAAAATCTTCTATTAATTTTTCACTTATCCAATATGCTATAGGACTACCTGGAATTTTACTAAAATTAGTTGTTAATGCTTCGTAATAATATCCACAATTATGATTGTTGATTGCATCTATAGTTTTAGGTGCTTGATTTTCTGAACCTCTAAAATCAGATAATTTTATATAATTACCTTCATATTTTTCATCTGTTTTATGTAATATAAATGTAGCAACTGGCACACAAGCGGCTTCAAAGGCATTATATTCAAGCTGTACTAAAGAAGAAATATTACCGTTGGTTAAAACATAATTTCTTAGTTTTTCATAAGAACTAATGAACATCCATACATATGGTGTTAACATACCTATATAACCATTATCTTTAACAAAATTCATACATTTATAGATAAAAACTGCAAACATATCACTTTTAACATCAGGATATTTTTTTATAACAAATGATTTAAGCTCTTTTGGCATTAAAGAAGAACTTAAATATGGTGGATTTGTAACAACAATATCATATTTATTTGTTAGGAGTTTTAATCCTTCAACTAATGGAATTAGTGATTCTTTTATCCAATCTTTGTATGATAAATCAAAGATACTGTTATCATATTCATTTAATCTTTCATTTATAAATGTTAATAGGTTATCTAATTCACGAGAATTAGAAGAATCTATATCTATAATACTGCCATATAATCCAGCATTTGTAGTCAATTTATTTAGATTATTTAAACTGTCTTTTATTTCTGCATTATCCTTTGATATAAAGTTGATGATATCTTTAGAAATATTACAATCCTGCATATATACAATATGTGGTTTAATATTTTTGGTTAGAACTCTTCTGTTATATTGTCTGGCCTTCATCATTAATGATAAATAGGTAAGTTGATAAGCACGTTTATCAATATCAATGCCATACAAATTATTCTTTAAAATCATTTCAGACGCATTTCTTTCGCTATATCCTTGTTCAACATACATTTCCATAAACATGTCAAATGCATAAACTAAGATATGACCAGATCCCATACAAGGATCAAAAAATGTAATATTTTCGATATTTTTATCATCATCACTGTTTTGAGCATTGTTATTCATAAAGAATTCCCAATCTTTATAAATCGTACTATCTGGTTTATTCTTCATCCAGTAATTACCTAAACTGTTTTGAACCATGAATTTTACTATCCAATCTGGTGTAAACAATTGAGTAACAAAAGGGACATCATTATCTTTATATTGTTTTTTTGCATGAATTAAATTATCTTTAGGGTCTGAAATATAATATTGATAAAACCAGCCAATAATTTCTACTTGTCCTTCCTGTTCAATATCAAAATTACTTTCCTCAATATCATGAACAAGTTTATAAACAACATCGTCTTTATCATCAAATGATATATTGAATAACAATTCAGTATAATCATCAGTCTTTTCAAATAATTCAGGTAAATATTCATTGAGTTTATTACATTCTTTGATAAATAAGAACTTAAATAATTCATTTGTATTATTTTGTTCTTTTAAATCATATACATAGCTTAATTCATCACTTGTAAAATCAATGTCACTTTCATTAGGAGAACGCATAAGATCAGATTCAATTCTTGCATCTTCTATAGATGATAATATTCTTTGTCTTGAAGGAAGATAATCGTTAACTTCCATGAATCTAACAGCAATCAATCTATTGAACCATGTATAAGCAACTTCTTCTACAACTTGATTAAAGCCTTTATCATTAATCTCTTTAATAAGAGAATTTCTTTGCTTGATTTGTTCTTTATTTAATGTTGTTTCTACACCATAACAGTTATAGATTTCAAAATCATCACTAGATGATACTGGTGATTCTATTGCATCTTCTGTTATTCCTATTGTTTTACATTTATCTTTTGTTGATTCAATAAGTTTTCTTCTTGAATATGTTGAGAAGTTCTTAATTGCTGTTTTGTTCATGAATTATTTTTCCTTTCATTTTTATTTGATCTTAATTATAACTTGTTTACCACTGTTGACTTCTTTTAAAAGCTTACGTTTAATAGCTTGAAGGTTTCTATCAATATCATCTTCATTTTCAATAAGCTTATCAGCATTATTAAACAATTCATTAACATTAATTGTTGTAATTGGCTTGATAACCTTTTTTGATGTTTCAGTAGGGTTATCTTCATGATGATCTTCATTATCATTGGTAGTTGCTAATTCTTTTTTCTTATCAGTTATTTGCTGTGATAACTTATTTTTCATAAAATTAGCTTCCGTTAAGGCGTAATGAGGATCTGCTAAAGTTTTAGACTGAAGAATAGTATTTCTAAAACCAGTAAAAGTAGTGCTAATCCTTGATATAAATATTTGTCTTAATTGAGCATTGTCACCCAATTCGTCTTTAACATCCTGTTCTATTTCATCTAATTGATTTAATACACTTTTCTTTTCCTTATCAACCAATAATCTAAATCTTGAATTAAAATTATCTATTAAAGTAGGTAGAGTAGGAATCTTATCATATGGATTCTTATTTTCAATAACTGTCTTAATCTGTTTTAGGTTATCTAAAGCTATTTGATCATCCAAGTAGGTTTCACTACTGCTTGCTAAATCCATACAAGCTAAAGCATTGTAGAATATTTTAGATTGATTACCTTTAAAGAAATTATTAACTGGATCAAAATCATCTAATGCATCTAATATATCATCATAGTTATCATTGATGTATTCATAAAAATCCATTGGTTCTTTTTTATTCCTTACTTTAGATAATATATCTACAAGATCATCTGTATATTGTTTACCTGGTAATCTTGATTCAATATCATATTTTCTTTGAAGTTCTTTTAATTCGTTGATCTTAGTATTAATGATTTCCTTGCATCTATCCATCAATGCATCACTATCTTCAATGCCACGATATGAAGAGTCAAGATCCTTGCATAAGTCATTGACGTTCTTGATATATCTTGTAGAAATCTGTTTTTTAATAGATACGATAAGCTTATCAGCTCTACGTGTTGTTGTAACAGTTGAAATGATATTATTAGGTTTCATATATGATTCCTGAATAAGCTCACCATCTATCTTAAGATCTATTTTCTTATCTTTGAATAGCTTCAATGTCAACCAATGAATATCATCATAGACATAACCATAAGGATTCTTAGTGAAATAATCAAGAATAGTTTTATAATTAACGTTTTCAGCTCTAGCATTACGTCCTTCAACAAAACGATAGACTTCATCCAAAGCTAACTGATTGTCATTGTTTTCCATACCTTCAAAATGAATATCTTTTGATTGTGTAAATATCCTCATAAAATCACTTTGAGTAGGAGCTGTTTCCATATAAGTAAGCTTATTATAGGTATTATCTACAAGTCTACCTAAAGCATCATTGATTCTATCAGTAACGTTCTTGCTAGCTATTTGAATATTATTACCATGAACAAAGACATCAGCATCCTTTAAGCCCTGTTCAATAGAAATTCTGATTCTTTCCTTTGATTTGTTTAGTTCTTCCTGTTTAGCACTTTTAAGCATGAGAAAAACAGATTCTTTATTGCTTGAATTTTTTCTTAGGTATTTACTGATTTGTAAGTAGTTTTTAATTTCTTCCTGATATTCAGTATTATCTGGTAGTTTAAAGATAACACAGTTCTTTTGCATAGATAATGGTCTTAATTCATCATCAGTATAGTTGTAATCATTATATGGTGTAATGATTAGTAAACTGATTGGATAATTAGTAGTGAATTGTGGATCATCAATGGCTTCATTGAAAGGAAAGCTATATCTTGAATTGTATCTGAATTTATGTTCACGATATAATTCACCAAAGATGATTGTTCTCAATTCATTCATGATTTCACTATGTTCAATGAATTCATTCTTGATAGCTCTATTAAGATCTTGTTCTGCATTCGTTAGGAAACTATAATAATCACCATCTTTTTGAACATATGTTTGTCTGATAAGACGTTTTAAAGCTTCTTCAACATGTTTTGTTAAATCAACTCTATCCTGATCCACATGGTCAATCATTAATGTAGTTATATTGGTAATATCAGCTTTGATTTCCTTAACATATTTAATCATGAATAATACTTTTAATACTTCAACATCAAATGGTTCTAATTCTTCATTTCTTATAGCATTATCAATAACATTACGATATTGATGGTCAATCCATTTTTCTAGACAGTCATAGAACTTGTTGAATGATACAAGTGTACCAATTTCATTATCTTTAATAGCAATGGCTGATTCCTGAATTAAAGCTAACATTGATCTTTCACCTTCGGAAAGATGCTTTCCTGATGAACTGTTGTTTCTAATCTCATTTAAGACGTTTGACAACAAATCAAACTGATAAGGAATAAATGGGTAGATATTGGCAAAATCTTCAGCAGAGCTGTACTTACGTTTGAATTGCGTATTGTTTGAGAAGTCAATAAGATTCTTAATGATGGATTCCTTGCCATCATAGTAGGCCGTTAAAGTATCTCTAGCAACATCTGTTTTATCCAGGATTCTCTTTTGAATGACTTCAGCAACATCACTTGAAGATAAAGATAAACGCATATTAAAACGTGCCTGAATTTTTGAGAAGTCTTCACCACGAACTTTTGTCACTTCATCAATGTTTTGTTGTGATGTGACAATAATCCATGCCTGACCTTTACAGTATGTACTGAAATCTTCGGAGATTGTTTGTAGATTCAATAATAGCTTTGAATCATCAGCAATATATTGTCCAATTTCATCAACCAAAAATACAACTCTATGATTAGGACCTTTCTTATTGCAGTATTCAGCAATCATTTTCGCAAAGTCTTCTACAGACATACGAACATTATCATGAATATCCTTGCATAACTGATTGGCATCAGCTTCATCCATAATATCCAGTTCAGTCACGACCTGAACAAATTTCTTTCTCCTGAATTTGATATTCTTTCTATCACTAACCCAGTCTTTTCCTACAACTTCAAGATATCTATCTTTGAATAAATCATATTTATCTTCATCATCTAAATGTCTTTCAAAATCAGCTAACATAGGATTCCTATCATCATAGCCTAATTGCCTGTTAAAAGCTCTTAAAAAGACGGATAATATGGCTTCCTTGGAATCGTGGTCATCATTGCTTAATGATTCAATATTAAAAAGCATGATATCACTAGGCATAGATGCAGCTGTCCTCATATTAGCAATAACAATATCATCATCAATCTTTTCGCCATCAATAAAATAATCGACAGGGCTCTTGCCATCACATTCCTTGTTTTCTAATATATATGACAATATCTTCATGAAATGGGATTTACCTGAACCATAGAATCCTGAAATCCATACACCAATATTCTTTGTAGATGAATTTATGGTTGATGTATATTGATCAAAGAACTGGCTAAAATGTTTTCTTAGTTCTCTGGTAACGACATATTCTTCCAATTCCTGTTGTTTGGAGTCATCATCATTGCCGATCTTGATAACACCATTAATATTTCTTTCTATATCTCTTTTAAATAATTCCTTTATGATCATCTTTCTCTCTCCTAATCAATCAATTTAAATGCACGATAATAATTACTATTAAGTTTTCCAAATAACTTAATTTCCAAGCCATTATATACACCAGGCAAGAATAATATGACTGGTATATTATCTATCTGTTGATGCAAGTTATTCAATATCTTATGAGCTCTGACAATAGGATATATCTTGCCGACACCAGTAATAAATACAATAGAGTTATCATCAATATGTTCTTCGATATAATTGATATAATAATTATCATCAACTGTATCGACACCTAAGGAATCCTTGATACTTTCAGCGACTTCATCATAGCCTTCATCTTCTTCCATCATAAAGACATCTTCTAATATATCTTCTTCCTTGAGGTAATCTATCATCATATTATATAAATCAAATACCTTGATATTATAATCTAAATGAGTTTTATGATTCACATCATTTGCTAACTTGGTGACATAATCTCTAACAAAGATTTCATCTGATGGGTCATAATCAAATACAAAGTAACTGACTTCATTTGCTGAACCAAGATTCTTTTGGAATTCAACAGATGAAATCTTTTCTTTCATAGCATCTAATCTATCTTCTAAGTTGTTCATTTGTATTAACCTCCCATCAGCATAAATAAGTAATCATTAAAGCTATATTTTCTAAGTATATCTTCTAATGTTGCATCAACATATTGATATTGAATAATACATTCTTTTCTATTATTAAGCAAGCCTGCTTCTAGTAAGAATTTAACATATGTCTGTGCTATCTTCTTAAGAGACACTTCACTAATCTTTTGCACACTTTCATAAGTTAATCTCTTGTTATCTAAATATATTCTTACATCATTATTAACAAGTGTTTTTTCACCTAATATGATCTTTTCCTTATAGACTTCTACCATAAAATCATGGAATAAATCATCATTTAGCATGACTGATAACAAAACAATTTGTTTTGCTGTATCAAGATCACATGTAGAAAGTAATTGTTGTAGTTCTTTAGGTAATGTCATGATACGATCATATGTAACACTTGCTATTCTTCTTTTACGATCATCTGAAGGAGCCATATAAATATTGTCATTACGTGATAAAGCACATAATTCAGCTCTGGATAAACCTTGTACGATATATTCAGCAGTCTTACGTGATTCCTGTACCCATAACAATGTTGATGTAATAGCTGCTTTATAGTTTTTACTCATGTTTATCCTCTTCTACAGGTAAGATATCAATGATATCGTCAAAAGTACAATCTAATGTTCGACATATTTTAACCAATACAGCCATTGATACATATTCATTTTTAGATAGCTTTGCAAGGGTTGTCTGACTAAAACCAGCCATAGCTGCGAATTCTGTTTTTCTTAAGTGTTTATCAATTAATAGTTTAAATAACTTATTATAGCTTACATACATATTTATTTTCTCCTTTTAAAATCACATATAAATATAATATCATTTTGAGTAGAAAATAGGAATAAATTTCTTCATAAATGCTAAGATTTTTAAGTGTTTATTAAAGTTGATTATTCGCTAAATAATTGTCCATCTTTCTTTACCATTTGAGTTGTACTTAAGTTACCACCGTTCAAATTTGGTTTATGTCGAGAAAATTTATTGTTTTAGAATATTAACAT
>JAJQGQ010000257.1 GCA_021200395.1 Erysipelotrichaceae bacterium | reverse complement strand
GGTTGTACCTGTAAGATTTATTTATGCATCACCTTTAGCATGTGCCATGATCAAAAGAAAGCTAGAAGAAAAACATTTAACAAATGCGACAAAGCTTATTGAGATTAATGATTTATATCAAATTAGAACAAAATATTTCAATATAGGTTTCTTTAAAACCAATCACTCCATCCCTGAATCTTTAGGTATTATTATCAATACTCCTAATGGACGTATTGTTTCTACAGGAGATTTTAAATTCGATTTGACACCTGTTGGTGATCCTGCTGATTATCAGGTTATCTCTTTTTTAGGTGAAACTGGAGTTACTTTATTATTGAGTGATTCTACAAATGCCGAAATTCCTAATTTTACAGTCAGTGAAAAACAGGTAGCTTATAGTGTACAAGAAGAATTTAGAAAGACTGAAGGTCGTCTTATTGTAGCAACTTTTGCTTCTAATATTCATCGTGTTCAACAAATTATTGATGCAGCTGTAAAGTTTAATCGTAAAATATTAGTATTTGGTAGATCGATGGAAAATAATATTCAAATATCTAGACAATTAGGATATATTAAATGTCCTGATCGTTTCTTTATCAAAAATGATGAGGCTAAAAGGTTACCAGATAATGAGATTTTGATATTATGTACAGGTAGTCAAGGAGAAGCATTAGCTGCCTTAAGCAGAATTGCGAATGGTACACATCGTCAAATATCTATTAAACCAGGTGATACTGTATTATTTTCATCTAACCCTATTCCTGGTAATACTGGTAGTGTGAATAAAGTTATTAATAAACTATATCGTGCTGGAGCACGCGTACTCACTAATGAAGCTATTAGTAATTTACATACTTCTGGTCATGCGTCACAGGAAGAACAAAAGTTAATGTTATTACTTACAAAGCCTAAATATTTCTTCCCTGTTCATGGTGAATATCGCATGTTAAAGATTCATGCAAAATTATATGAAGAAGTTGGTTTCCCAGCAGATCATGCCTTTATATTATCTAATGGTGATTCTATTCTTTTAAGAGATGGTGAAGCAAGGCTTGGACCACGTATTCATGTAGATGATATTTATGTTGATGGTAATGATATTACAGGTTTATCTACAGCAGTTTTAAGAGATCGTCAAATACTCGCAGAAGATGGTATGGTTTCTGTATTAATTGCCATGGATTCTCGTGCAGGATGTTTACTTAACAAGCCAATTATTATGTCTAGAGGTTTTGTATATATGCAAGATAGCAAGGAAATGATTAGGGAAGCAGAGTATTTAGTGAGTCGTGAATTAACTAAGCTATTAAAACGTAAAACCACATTTGGTGAAATCAAAAATACAATTAGAGATACGTTAAGTCCTTATTTCTATCACAAAACAAAAAGAAACCCAATGATCATACCAGTTATTATGAATAAAAAAGTATGAAATCATTACAAATTATTAGACGTATTATTTTAATAGCTATTGTTGTATCTCTGATTGTTATATGTGGTTATGGTTTCTTTATTTCTCCAACTGAATGTACTTTCAAAAATATCAGATATGTTAATGAAAATATTGGCTCTGATTTGAATGATTTTAAGATTGCTTTTATTTCAGATGTTAATTTAACAAATGATGATAGTTTAGAACGTTTTTCAAAAATAGTTGATAATCTTAATGATGAAACATTTGATATGGTTATTTTTGGCGGTGATCTCTATGAGGATAGTATTTTTAGTGATGATGAAGTCGCTAATGTTTTAAAAAGCATCAGTTGTAAATATGGTAAATTGGCTATTCTTGGTGATCAGGATAGAAATAATACTTTAGAAGTGACTACAATTCTTAATAATGGTGGCTTTGAAGTATTGAGTGATACAAGTCGAACTATTTACTACGAAAATACAACATTTACATTAGTTGTTTATGATGATGAAACAGATATTTCATCATTAGATACAAGTTCAAATACTATTAGCATTGGTATAGCTCATTATCCAGATACTTATACAAATGCTCAGGATTATGTGGATTTACAATTATCTGGACATAGTTTAGGCGGTTCTATTTATCTTCCTTATTTTGGTGCATTATTTACAGAAGAAGGATGTCAGACTTATAATCATGGCACTTACAAGACAAGTAGTTCTGCACTCATTGTTTCTAATGGTGTTACTGGACAGTCATCATTTCCATTTAAATTATTTGCTCCAAATCAAATTATTATTGTATCTTTAAATACAGCTAGTAGTGATTAATAAATAAAAAAATCAAGCGATAGGAATTCGCTTGATTTTTATTTATAGACTATATTAGGGAGAGAGAGTTATTTTTGTCTATATATTATATGTCTTTTCTTAAGACGCTTAAATAATAATATATAAATATTAACACAATGTGTATTTTTGATAAATTGAATATAAACTTTATAAAATGAAAAAGATCTTTAATCCCCATTAAAGATCCTTTTCTATTATTGTTTATATCTCCACTACTCAAGTTCTCCCCCAATTTAAGAAATGACTATAATAAACAAACCTCTCTCCATATAATGTTTAAAAGACATATGTATCCCCTTTAACCTATCTCCTTCTAAACACGACCTAATAATACATGAATTTACATACCTTGTCAATAATTTTATTGTTTTGATAAGTAATAAAAAGCATGATTTTAACTTATTAAAATAACTATCAATATGATCTTATATTTATTTTCAATATTTTATCATGTATAATAGGAAGAAGGTGATAATATGATTAAAAAGTTAATTATAAATGCTGATGATTTTGGTCTTTGTGAAGGTAATACAATTGGTATTCTTTTATCTCATAAACAAGGATTAGTATCATCTAGTACTTGTATGATGAATATGCCTTATACTAAGAAGTATATAGGTTATTGTGATACTTTAAAGCTAGGTGTTCATTTGAATATAACGATTGGTAGACCATTAACGCATATGACTTCATTTGTTGATGATGATGGCAATTTTAGAAGACCAAATAGCTATAGCGATGGCAAGCCACATGGTAATAATAATGAGTTATATCAGGAGTTTAAAGCTCAGATTGATAGTTTTATAGCTTTAACTGGGCATAAACCAGATCATTTGGATTCTCATCATCATGTTCATTTGTTACCTTGGTTTATTGAGGTTACAAAGCAATTATCTTATGAATATAATATTCCTATTAGACAAAGAGATAAGATTATTGATACTTACGAATATGTGAAATGTATTGACAATATGTATGATGATCTCATTAGTATGGATTTTATTAAAGATATGTGTACCAATAATGAAGGTATCATTGAATTAATGTGTCATCCTGGATTGATTGATCAAAGGTTATGCGATATATCAAGTTATCATTTATCTAGAATGAAAGAATTAGCATTATTGACATCTAATGCATTTAAGGATTATATTGATGAACAAGACATAAAAATAATCACTTTTTCAGATTTAAAGAAAAAATAAAACCAAGTGTGGGGAACACTTGGTTTTTATAGACGAATTTATGATTAGGGAGAGGGGTCGTCTATATATTATATGTCTTTTCTAAAGACATAGATATGATAACGAAAAGATATGAATTTTCTATGAACATTAATCTATTTTTACTAATTTTCCTTGATTAATTTTTAATTGTACATCCATACATTCTGCAAATTCTTTAGAATGCGTTACAACAATAACACATTTATTCTTATTGTGTGCTAAATCAATAAAGGTTTGAATAATGCCTTGAGAAGTTTCTTCATCTAAATTACCTGTTGGTTCATCACAAAGAATCAAATCAACATCTTTTGCCATAGCTCTGGCAATAGCTACACGTTGTTGCTGACCGCCAGAAAGCTTTCTAATATCTCTTTTGCTTTCATCTTCAGTCAAGCCTAATTCTTGTAAAATTTCTAATGCACGTTGTTTTTTATCAGGTATTTTGATATTACTAATATCTATTGCATTTGTGACATTTTGAACAGCATTCATATAAGTAATGAGGTTATATGATTGAAAAACAATAGAAACATTATTACGACGATAATTAGTTAAACCAATTTTTTCTATATCTTCACCTTTATAAAGAACTTTCCCTTTTTTTGGTGAATCTAAACCACCAGCTAAAACAATCGTTGTTGTTTTACCACTACCACTAGCACCTACTATAGCATAAGTTTTTCCAATTTCAAAATCATAAGAAGCTTCTTTTAATATATTCACTTGTTTTGTTCCATCTTGATAATGATAACATACATCTTCAAATGTTAATACAACTTCACTCATATTAACCCTCCTTCTTTACCAAGATTTCTCTTGGAGATAATCTTAAAATATAAATGGATGGTAATAATACAGAAACCACACAAATAAGTCCTGTAATACCAGCTAATTGTACAGCTGTAGAAGCTGTCATAGAAACATCTAATTCTGTATTTTCAGGAGAAGTCATAGCCTGATCAAGGAGATTACCACGACCACCAGAATTATCAGAAGTTTTATCAGAATCTGTTAAACCATCACCAATATCATTTGGTATTTCCATAACCATTTCGCTTTGATTACTTTGCGTAGATTCAAGCATCCCACTAATAACATTAGAAACCATCTTACCAGTACCCAATGATAAGGCAAATGCTACCACTGCTATAACTAATACTTCTATTAATTGTTGTAACATAATCTTTAATTTAGATTGTCCCAATGATAAGAATACACCAAATTCATAAAAACGACTGCGCATTGTTAACATCAAGATAAGACATAAAATGGCACATCCAGCTCCTACAACAACCCATAAGAAAATATTCGCAAATTGTTCCATATCTTCTAATGAAGAAATACTACTTTGATAAATTTGATCATTAGCATCCAATGTATATGTTTCAAAATCTATATCAGTTTCACTTTCAGCTAAAGCTATAAAAGCATCAATATTATCAGGATCATCAAGATAATAACTAGCACTTGTGATATCAGTTGTACTATCATTTAACGTTTGAGCTGTGGAAATATCTACATATATATAATTCATAGGATTTTGACGATTACTCATCATCCCGCCTATTTCACTACTTGATTCTATTTCAAAAATACCAATGATTGTTAAAGTTACTGTGATTTCCTCATCATCACTATTCGTTGTAGTAACACTAAACGTATCACCAACTTCTAAATCATTATCACTTGCTAAATTTGATTCAATGACACAATTAGTAGTACCAGCATCATCTTCAGTCAATAATTTACCACTCGTAAGCACATAATTTTCATCTGTAAAATCACTTAAATTAGCCATTGTGGTATTACCAATAATAGTAAAATCATTACTATCCATAAATTGACCTCTATCACTGTTTGAATTATCACTACTATCAGGCATTTGCTTATTATCATCAGTAGTAGTATCTGAATCATTAGATGCTGTTGTTTCTACAGGATCAATATCATCACTCGTTGCACTGACACTCAAAGTATAATTGTAGCTTTCCACATAATCTAAATCCTTTAGTTGATCAGCCATATCAACTGTAATACTACTCACAACCTCATCTAAAGCTTGTCCTTGTTCACGATTAATCATCATATTTTGAGTATTATATGATAAAGTAACTTCACTGCCTAAAGACTGTCTAACGGAAGCAATAGATTTAGATGTTGCACTTTTAATGGATAACCCTGCAATAACAAGGTTTGCTATAACAACCATTATGACAAATAATAATATTGTTTTTCCAATATTTTTTTTGATACTTAATAAGGCATTTTTAAACATATTCAATTCCTCCTCATTCACCATTATAGTCTAGAGAAGTAATACTTGAAAATAATCAAAGGATTATGTGAAAAAAAGGGAAACTATTCCCCTACTTCAATTTGTTCTTCAGCATTTGATTGAATAACATATATTTCGTTTGGTAAACAAATAATAGATTTTGTACTTCCCTCTTTAATCCATCCCATTTTTTCACAATCATGATTAGGGCATTCAACATCAGTTGCGTGATATTGTCTATCTTTGACCTCTAAATTAAATGTTCCATATGTTCCTTCGTAACTATAAGTTGCATCTACTGATATATCAATTGTATCAATAAGTTCGCTTTGATAATAAACTTCTATCGTATTTGTATCTTCTTGCGTTATATTATATATCATATAAGCTATTCCTATAATTATACATAATATTATAATAAGAATGAAATCTTTCTTTTTCATGAATATCACCGCTAGTATTATAGCATATAAAAAAGCTATTGTCATTGACAATAGCTTAATCATTATTTTTTAGCAAATGGAGATTCATAATCATAAATTGTCTTTAGAATATCTTCCATATCAGATACCATAGGCATTCTTGGATTAGCTGGCGTACATTGATCTTCATAAGCATTCATCGCAATTCTATGGATTGATTCATCCCAATCTTCCTTAGAAATACCTTGTGATTTAATATTTGTAGCACCACCACAGCTTACCCATAATTTTTCAACAGCTTGAGCATACATTTCTACACCTTCTTCAGGTGTTTTTGGATTTAAACCAATGAGTTGTGCTAATTCCATATATTTTACATCTGCTTTATAATTTTCAATCTTTGGCCAAATATTTAACTTAGTAGGAATTGTACCATTATATCTAATAACATGAGGTAATAAGATACCATTCGTACGTCCATGAGGAATATGATATTCTCCACCAATCTTATGTGCTAATGAATGGTTCATACCTAAGAAGGCATTGGCAAATGCCATACCTGCAATAGTAGCAGCATTATGCATTTTTTCTCTAGCAATTGGTGTTCCTTTCTTGACAGATTCTTCTAAATAATCAAAAACTAATTTAACTGCTTGTTTAGCCCAACCATCTGTAAAGTCTGATGCTAAGATAGAAACATAAGCTTCTGTTGCATGTGTTAAAACATCAATACCAGTATCAGCAGCAACTGATGCAGGTAAACTCATGACAAATTCAGGATCAACAATCGCAACAGTTGGTGTTAAAGCATAGTCCGTTAATGGATATTTTTTATTTGTCTTCTTATCAGTGATAACGGCAAATGGCGTTACTTCTGAACCTGTTCCTGAAGTTGTTGGAATACAGATAAGTTTTGCTTTTTTACCTAATTCAGGGAATTTGAAAGCACGTTTTCTAATATCCATGAATTTTTGTTTAATATCATCAAAGTTCACTTCTGGATGTTCATACATGAGCCACATAATCTTAGCAGCATCCATTGGAGATCCACCACCTAATGCAATAATAACATCAGGTTCAAATTTTCTCATCAATTCAACACCTTCATAAACAGTTTCCAAACTTGGATCTGGTTCAACATCAAAGTATAATTCTAAATCAACTTTATTCTTTCTACGTTTAATGGCATCTTCAACTTTATCAACATAGCCAAGGTTATACATACCTCTATCAGTAACGATCATAGCCTTGTTCATTTCTTTCATATCTCTTAAATATCTAATTGAATTTCTTTCAAAATAGATTTTTGGAGGAAGTTTTATCCATTGCATATTATTATTACGTCTACCTACTCTCTTAATATTTAATAAGTTAAATGCACTTACGTTATTAGAAACTGAGTTATGTCCATAAGAACCACAACCTAATGTTAATGATGGAATAAATGCATTATATACTGATCCAATACCACCAAATGTAGATGGGGCATTTTCAATAATACGAATTGCTTTACATGCTAAACCAAATTGAACAGCGATATCATGATTTTCTGTATGAATGGCAGCACTATGTCCTAAACCATTAAATTCAACCATAGCAGCTGATTTATCAATACCATCTTGTGTAGATTCAGCTTTTAATACAGCTAAGACTGGAGATAATTTTTCTCTTGTAAGAGGTTCATTAGGTCCTACCTCCTGACATTCAACTAAAATAACTTGAGTATCTTCAGGAATACTAAATCCAGCTTCTTTGGCAATCCATGGAGCAGGTTTACCAACAACTGCTGCTTTTACTGTACCAACTTCGTTAACTTTATCACTATAAGCTGCTGCGCCAAACATATATTCTTCTAGTTTTGTCTTTTCTTCAGCATTTGCCCAATAAACATGGAAACGAGAAATTTCAGCTTTGAATTCATCATAAATTTCATGATCCACAATAGCTGCCTGTTCACTCGCACAAATCATACCATTATCGAATGATTTAGATAAAACAATATCATTAACAGCACGTTTTAAATTACATGTTTTTTCAACAT
This sequence comes from Erysipelotrichaceae bacterium, assembly GCA_021200395.1. Classification (GTDB taxonomy): domain Bacteria; phylum Bacillota_I; class Bacilli_A; order Erysipelotrichales; family Coprobacillaceae; genus JAJQDJ01. Next base: position 762 of record JAJQGQ010000257.1, on the reverse strand, counting down.
AAGCAGGTACATTACCAGCACCAACACCTAAAGCAGGTTTACCACAAGAATAAGCTGATTTTACCATGGCATTACCACCAGTAGCTAAGATAGTAGCAACACCTGGATGATTCATTAGGGCATTAGTAGCATACATAGATGCTCTTACTTCTAACCATTGAATACAGTTTTCTGGAGCTCCAGCAGCAATTGCAGCATCTCGCATACATTTAGCTGCTTGAACAGAACATTCATAAGCAGATGGGTGGAAAGAGAAGATAATTGGATTTCTTGTCTTAATTGCAATTAATGATTTGAAAATAACTGTAGAAGTAGGATTTGTTGTAGGAATAATACCACAAACAACACCAACTGGTTCAGCAATTTCAGTAATACCTGTTAAAGGATCTTCGCTAATAATACCAACTGTCTTTGAATGACGTAAATTACTTGTAACATATTCACAAGCAAACATATTTTTAACTGCTTTATCTTCAAATACACCTCTGCCTGTTTCTTTAACAGCTGCTTCAGCTAACACACCATGTTGGTCTAGTCCTGCTACAGAACATTTCGCAACTATATAATCCACTGCATCTTGACTATAAGATTCATACTTATCTAATGCAACTAACGCTTTTTGCACTAAATCATCAACATGAGCATCAATTTTTTCATTTGTCCATTCATTTTGAACTTTTTGAGTTTCTTTTTTTTCAGATTTCTTTTCTGCCATTTTTAAACCTCCATTTATTTTTTTACAGCCACAATATACTATACTTC
>JAJQGQ010000271.1 GCA_021200395.1 Erysipelotrichaceae bacterium | reverse complement strand
ATTCCTCCTCAAGTCAAGTTAAATTTTTTTTATTTTTTATAAACTATAAGTTTATATATTTAGCCATTTCATAAATTTTTATATATCTATATTACATATATTGTAATATGTTTGTTTGCATTCAGTGATAACCCTTAGGGGTTATCAGAAAATTTTGCGTATATAAAATCTCTGACGACTGATAATTTTTTTGCATAATGATAAAACTCATCTTTGTCACTTATAATAACAGTACCTCCTGCCAACAGGGTCACGCCCTTAACTACTTTCGTCCTGATTATTATAAATGAGCCCCTTATGGCTCCCTTACTGGATAGTGTCCTAATGGAATGTAGCCAGGGTGATCATTTATGCTTTAATATTTAATTGTGATACTATAAACTTCAGCCGTAATTATTTATAGTATTGGCATTTTATTAACTACAGTAACATATGTCTTTTATACTATGGTTGCACAACTATTTACTTTAGTTTCACTATTTCTACTGTGCTACAACTACCATGTTATCTGGGTGTCGCACATCACTCATCATCTTGCTTGCATCGTAATGTACATTTTTCACTATTAATGTATGGATAATTCTTAACAGCTTATTCATTAAAGCTACTATTGCTTCTTTGCCTTTTAACGGATTGATGTTTCGCTTTGTGTAATACTTATATAGTTCCTTGAATTCCTTGTTGTTTTTTATCATTGAGAATACTGCCTGATACATGAAATGTCTTAGCTTGCTGCGACCTCGCTTGCTGATGACCATTTGACCTTTCTTCTTGCCTGAACTGTCCTCTACCAGCGATAATCCTGTCATTTTGCTCATTTGTTTTGGCGATTTGTATTTTTTATATCACCAAGTTCTGATACAATTCCAACTGCTGTTACTAATCCAATTCCTTTTATTTCCATTATTCTCTTGACATCTTCACTTTCCTTCATCAATTCATCCATATAAGCTTCTATCCCATCTAATTTTGATTTTAAAGTTTCATATTGCTCAATAATAAAATCAAACTCCATACTGGCACCACTTAATCCTTCTGTTATTCCTACACTTTTCTTGGCATATTCAATGATTTTTTTAATCATTGCTCTGCCAATTCCATGCTTATGTTCCTTGTGTATTTCCTGAAACACATCCTCTGGATCCTGTGCTGCTATTACTGATGGAAACTTGTACCTTTTTATCATCCATAGAAATGTTACACTATCCCAATCACTGCAGCATTTCCTGTGTTCAGGAAAATATCTATCCAGCCAGTTTATTATCTGGTTTTCTTTTTTCACCTTGTCCTTGGTAATCATTCTTCTTATATTGCTGGCATTTCTTATTTCTTCCAATCGACCTTCAAGTAGATTTGGTTCGGTATAACAACCATCCTTTACTAAATTAGCTATAACTCTGGCATCACGATAATCAGTCTTTGACTGGTTGTTGTCATCTAGTTCTTTCGATTTTTTTGTTGCTGCCGGATTAACAGTTACAGCCTTATAACCATTAGCTTTTAACCATCTTGCAAGTGTTAGCCAATATACGCCTGTTGGTTCCATGCCTATGATCACTTTTGTTTTATTCTCTGTTTCCATGATTTGTTTGAACCATTGTACAAATTCTTCATAGCCTTCAATATCATTGTCAAATTTTATTGATTTGCCTAATTCTAAACCTCGGATATCCTCTGCTCTGGCTACATGAAATTCCTTTGATACATCAATTCCTACTACTAAAGTTTCATTATCTAGTTGCTTTAAATTCTGTTCTTGTTTATAATTCATTTGTGAATCTCCTTTATATAATTTTTTTTGGCTATTAAATTATACTTGATTTGGAGATTCTTTTCTATACCTCACTTTCTCTACCTGTCTCTATTTTACTACAGGTAGCTCCCTTTTACATTATTATAAAACATAATGTTAAAAAAGAAAATATGGACTAAGAAGCTTTGTCCATATTTTTAAATGCTGTTGAAAGCATAAGTTTAATTCTATTCAATTGGTTAACTTCACTGGCACCTGGATCATAATCTACAGCTACGATATTACTTTCAGGATATTTTTTACGAAGAGCCTTAATAACCCCTTTACCAGTAACATGGTTTGGTAAGCAAGCAAATGGTTGCATACAAACTATGTTTGGTGCCCCTTCTTCAATCAGCTCAATCATTTCACCTGTTAAGAACCATCCTTCACCGCACATATTACCTAATGATACAACTTCACTTGCTTTTTCAGCTAGATGTTCAATCTTGCTTGGTGGAACAAAGCGGTTTGAAGCATCTAATGCTTTAATCATATCCCTTCTAAGGAAATCAACAAGTTTTATAGCTGCATTGCATAGTTGCATAGTTGATTTTTTGCCGTCATAGTGTTCATACTTGAATCTAGCATTATAGAAACTATATTGGAAGAAATCAATCAAATCAGGCATAACAGCTTCACCGCCTTCAGATTCAATGATATTGACGATATCATTATTCGCAGTTGGATGGAATTTCACAAGAATTTCACCAACTAAACCAACACGAGGTTTTTTAATATCTATTAGTGGTAATTCATCAAAGTCTTTAACAATGGCATAGACATTTTTCTTGAATTCTCTCATAGAACCATTTTCAACGTTCTTTTGACATTTTTCAACCCAAGAATCATATAGTTTATTAGCTGAACCCTCAACTGCTTCATAAGGTCTAACACGATAAAGAACACGCATAAATAAATCACCATATAAAACAGCTAATATAGCTTTTTTACCTAAATTATATGTAATCTGGAAACCTGGATTACTTTCTAATCCTGCTAGGTTAGCTGATATAACAGGAACTTGTGACATACCTGCATCTTTTAAAGCTTTACGAATAAATGCAATATAGTTTGTCGCACGACATCCTCCACCTGTTTGCGAAATAATCAAGGCTGTCTTATTGATATCGTATTTACCACTATTCAATGCATTCATCATTTGACCAATAGTTAAGATACTAGGATAACAAGCATCGTTATTGACATATTTTAATCCTTGTTCAACAGCTCCTTTATCAACAGATGGTAAAACAACTAAGTTATAACCTTCACTTTGACAAGCAGTTTCGACAAATTGGAAATGAATAGGTGACATTTGTGGACAAAGGATTGTCCATTTGTCTTTTTTCATTTGTTTTGTATAAGGGACTTTCTTAACTTCATATTTTTGATCAAGATTGATAATATCTTTTTTCTTTTTAATAGTTGCTTTTAAAGAACGGATACGAATACGAATAGCACCTAAGTTACTACCTTCATCAATCTTGATTAATGTATAAATCTTATTTCTAGCTTTTAATATTTCAGCTACTTGATCAGCAGTAACTGCATCTAGACCACATCCAAATGAAGTAATTTGTATCAATTGTAAATCATCTCTTGATGATACAAATGATGCTGCCTTATATAAACGTGAATGATATGTCCATTGATCAACAACTCTTAACTTCAAATGTTCATCATCCAAATAACAAACACTATCTTCACTCAATACCACAAAACCTTCACCTGTAATCAAATCAGGTAATCCATGGTTAATCTCAGGATCTACATGATAAGGTCTACCTGCTAAAACAATACCTTGCATATGATGTTCCTGCATGTATTCCATAGCACGTTTACCTTCTTGTCTGATATCTTCTTGACAATGTTGTAATTCTTTATAAGCTTTATCAATCGCATTTTGAAGTTCATCATCTGAAATATTGAACTCAGCCAAATCCTGTTTTAATACCCTAAATAAATTCTTTGGATTATTTAATGATATGAATGGGTTCTTAAATTTAATATGTTTTTCTTCAAGGCTATCAACATTCGTACGTATAACTTCTGGATAAGAACCAACAACCGGACAATTATAATGATTACCTGCATCTTCATTTTCTAATCTTTCATAGATAACAGAAGGATAGAATATAAACTTTACACCTCTATCAATCAAATTTTCTATATGTCCATGAGCAATTTTAGCAGGATAACAAACACTTTCACTAGGAATAGAGTCAATGCCTCTTTCATAAGTCGCTTTTGTTGATCTTGCAGATAAAACAACTCTAAACTTTAATTCAGTAAAGAATGTATGCCAGAATGGATAATTCTCATACATATTCAATACCCTAGGAATACCTACAATACCTCTTGAAGCATCCTCATTAGATAAAGAACGATAATTAAATACACGACGATATTTATAATCAAATAAGTTTGGTAATGACTTAGACTTTAATGGTAAATTTGCACCACGTTCACATCTATTCCCACTAATATACTCTCTACCATCATTAAATGAAGTAATCGTCAACATACAATTATTGGTACATTTACCACAATTACGCATCGTATTTTCATATGTTAAGTTTTCTAATTCTTCTAATGTAAGCATAGTAGAAGGCTGACCATCATCATTTTCCATGGCTATTCTAGCCATACCATAAGCACCCATCAAACCTGCAATATCAGGACGGATAACATTCATATCTGCTTCTTTTTCAAAAGCTCTTAATACAGCTTCATTGTAGAATGTTCCACCTTGGACTACTACATTCTTACCAATTTGATCTTTACTTCTTAATTTAATAACTTTATATAAAGCATTCTTAATAACAGAATAAGATAAACCAGCTGAAATATCTGCTAGAGTAGCTCCTTCTTTTTGTGCTTGTTTCACTTTTGAATTCATAAATACAGTACAACGACTGCCTAAATCTAGTGGATGTTTAGCCATTAAAGCTAATTTTGCAAATTCATCTATTTCATAGCCTAATGAATGGGCAAATGTTTCTAAGAAAGAACCACATCCAGATGAACAAGCTTCATTTAATGTAATGTCTTGAATAACATCATCTTTGATAGTGATGGCTTTCATATCCTGACCACCAATATCTAAGATAAAATCGACATCCGGTTGATAGAATTTTGCAGCTGTATAATGGGCAATGGTTTCTACTTCACCATAATCTATTTTTAAAGCTGCTTTGATTAAGGCTTCACCATAACCAGTAACCCCTGCTTTTTTGATTACACATCCCTCAGGAAGCATTTTATAAACTTCTTTCATAATCTTAATAATAAGTTTTAATGGACTACCTTCATTAGAACTATAGAAAGAATATAGTATAGCACCTTCAGGATCAATTAATATAACTTTAGATGTTGTGGAACCAACATCAATACCTAAATAAATATCACCTTGATATTTTTGAAGATTCCTTTTCTTTGTGATAGCTTTATTATGTCTTAATCGAAAACCATTCAATTCATCTTCATTATGAAATAATGGTTCCAATGTATTTTTAGCTTCATTACCTTGAGATTTTAAATCCTCTAATCTTTGAATCAATTCATTTAACGCAACTGGATTTTCTACATCTCTCGCATTTAAAGCAGCTCCCATAGCCACAAATAATTGTGAATTTTCAGGAAAGATAATTTCATCTTCGGTTAAATGTAGCGTTTCAATAAAACGCTGTCTAAGTTGATCTAAGAAATATAAAGGTCCTCCTAAAAAAGCCACTTTACCTTTAATTGGTTTACCACATGCTAAACCGCTAATCGTCTGATTAACAACTGCTTGAAATATTGAAGCAGCAATATCTTCCTGACTGGCACCTTCATTAATCAAAGGTTGAACATCGGTTTTTGCAAATACACCGCATCTTGAAGCAATAGGATAAATACGTTTATGATTCTTAGCAAGTTCATTTAAACCAGCAGCATCAGTTTGTAATAAAGTTGCCATCTGATCAATAAAAGCACCCGTACCACCTGCACATGTTCCATTCATCCTTTGTTCCAAAGAACCCTCAAAATAAGTGATTTTAGCATCTTCTCCACCTAATTCAATGGCCACATCTGTTTGGGGAATATATGTTTCAACTGTTTTTGTACAAGCTATAACTTCTTGGACAAATTTTACATTTAATGATTCTGATATAGATAAACCACCGGATCCTGTAATAACAGGATAAACTTCAATATCTGGATAATCCTGGGTTATTTCTTTTAATAAATCTAAGATTGTATTTCTAACATCTGAATTATGTCTTACATAATTAGAAAACAAACAAGTATTATCTTCATCCGTAAGATAAGCCTTAACAGTAGTAGATCCTACATCGATTCCTAAATAATATTTCATAATATCTCTCCTTTTCACACAATCACACTCCATAAATTACGCTACAAATATTAACTTATTATGACATTATTTTCAACCATTTTGCATAATATGTGTCATACGTTTCATAATACGTATAAAATTCATAGCATCTTCTTCACCTAATTCATATAATAAATGACTCATATATTTTTCTACTTCTTCTCTTCTTGCGTCAGCATAAGCCTTTCCTTCATGAGTAATAAACACTCTAATTTTACGTTTATCATTTTCATCAGGACATCTAATAATATATCCTTTATTCGATAACGTATTGAGCAACGCTGCAACACGAGATGTATTCACATTCAATTTTTGACTAATATCACGAGCATGAGCACCATCTTTTTCCTCTATGAGATAGATAAGGACTCCAAGCTCTCCTCGCGTACATTCAAACATATTTTGTTGCAATGTTCTACAAGGCATATCGTAATCAGCTATATAATGCAATAATTCTTTTGTACTTTCTTGATAATTCATAATTACCTCACACCATGAGCATTTTAAACTGTTTCATGAATATTGTCAACTTATTTGTTAATTTGTCAAAAACATTGTGATTATGATGATAAATTGATAAAATATATGAAAAGGAGGAAAGCTTATGTATCAAAAAATCAAAGAATTAGCACAGCTTTATTATCCTGATACAGTGAATTCAAGACGTAATTTACATAAATATGCAGAAAGAGGATGGCTTGAAGTCAGAACTGCATGTATCATAGCAACTCAATTAGAAGAATTAGGATATGAAGTTTTAGCAGGTGAAGATATTATGGATAAAGATGCTCGTATGGGTTTACCAAGTGAACATGCTTTGCATTTGAATTATAGACGTGCTCAAAAAGAAAATGCGAATCCTAAATATTTAGAAAAGGTCAAGATGGGTATGACTGCTGTAGCAGGTGTTTTAAGATGTGGTGAAGGACCTACAATTGGTTTAAGATTTGATATTGATGCTTTAGGTTTGATTGAAGATACGAATGATGATCATGTACCTTTTGTAGAAGGTTTTAATTCATGTCATTTAGGCGCTATGCATGCTTGTGGACATGATGGCCATACAGCAATTGGTTTAACAACGGCTAGAATATTAATGGATATTAAAGATCAATTACATGGTACCATTAAGCTTATTTTCCAGCCAGCTGAAGAAGGCGTTAGAGGAGCAAGAAGTATAGCTGAAAGTGGTTTTTTAGATGATATTGATTATCTATTTGCAGCACATATCATGCCTAAGTTAGATAGAGACTATGATTTATATTTTGGTATGAACGAGACTTTCGCCACAACCAAACTAGATGTCACTTATCATGGTGTTAGCACTCATGCGGCAGAATCACCACAATTTGGTAAGAATGCTATTCTTTCAGCAGCTACTTGCATTGTAAATCTTCATGCCATACCCCGAAATGCTCAGGGTGACACACGCGTTAATGTTGGCACCATTCATGCGGGAACAGGTAGAAATGTCATACCAGAAACAGCCAAAATGGAATTAGAAGTCAGAGGTGCCACAACAGAACTGAATCGTTATATGGAAATGTATGCAAGAGATATAATTAATGGGGCAGCCCTTATGCATGATACGGTTGTTGAAGTGAAAGAAATGGGCAAAGCCCATGCCGTTGAGTGTGATGAAGACCTGATGAATGAGTTAAGAATAATGTGTGAAAATCATCTTCCTGATTTATCTTTACCACCAGTCAATATGGATCCACTAGGAGGTAGTGATGATTTTTCTTATTTGATGACACGTGTACAAGCTCATGGTGGTAAAGCAACATATATGAAACTGCTTACTCCTATTGTTTCATCTCCTCATAATACAGCTTTTGATTTTGATGAAAAAGTGCTTGAACTTGGTCCAAGAGTTTTTGCCAGTATTGTTTATAATTATACAAATGGAAAAAGCAAGCTTTAAGCTTGCTTTAGTGTTTGTTGCGGTAAAGTCATTTCAATGGTCGTTCCTTTGTCTAATTCACTATTTAAGCGAATGGTTCCTTTATAAAGTGATACAGTATGTTTAACAATAGCCAGTCCTAAACCAGTACCCCCTCTAGCTTTAGAACGTCCCTTATCAACACGATAGAATCTTTCAAAGACTCTTGATTGATCAGCTAAAGGTATTCCTATACCAGTATCTCTTACCACAACTTTCATAGCTTGACCTTGTTCTTCTATATTGATATAAACATGACCATGTTCCTTATTGTATTTAATGGCATTACCAATGACATTATTTAAAAGTGTATAGATTTGTTGATGATTACCAATATAAACCATATCATCAAAATCTTTATGGATAGTTATATCATGTTCTAAAATTTCAACTTCATAACTTTCTAATACTTCATCAACAAGACTTTTCATCTTCATTGGCATCATATCTACTTCAACATCCATGCTTTCTATTCTTGATAATAATAATATATCATTAATCAATTCTGACATGTTGTTAACTTCGTTTTGTATTTTTAATAACATTTCTTTTTGTTGATTTTCATCTTTAACGAGTCCTTGAGCTAATAAATCACTATATCCTCTAATAGAAGTCATAGGTGTTTTAAGTTCATGTGAAACGTTAGAGAAGAATTCACTACGCATTTTTTCTGCTCGTTTTGCAGCAGTGACATCAACAAATAATAATGTTGTCCCTAAATCAACTTTAGATATATAACAAGTATAGATACTATCTTTAATCTTAATAGTAACTTCCTGAATAAGTATATCATTTTTTAATGCATTGATAATATCAGGATAATACAAATAATCTAAAATTGAATCATTTGGTTGCATATTACCTAATATTTTTATAGCAGAAGCATTAATACTAATAATACGATAATCTTTATCTAATAATACAAATCATTCAT
>JAJQGQ010000235.1 GCA_021200395.1 Erysipelotrichaceae bacterium | reverse complement strand
ATTGTAGATAATACATTTTTAACTTCTTATTTTCAAAAGCCATTAGATTTAGGCGCAGATATTGTTGTCTATTCAGCCACTAAATTCTATAGTGGTCATTCAGATTCTATTTCTGGTTTTGTTTGCACTAATGATGATCAATTATATGAGAAATTAAAGTTTTTACAAAATACTTATGGTGGTATTTTATCTCCATTCGATAGTTATCTTATTCAAAGAGGCATTAAAACATTACCATTAAGAATGGAAAGACACAATGAGAACGCCTTAAAAATAGCCCAATATTTAGAAAATCATGAAGCTATCTCAAAAGTTTATTATCCAGGATTAAAATCACATCCTAACCATGATATTCAAAATAAGCAAGCCACTGGATATGGAGCAGTTTTATCTATTGTTTTAAAGAGTAATTATAATATGAAAAAATTTGCAAAATCCTTAAAAATATTTGCATTGGCAGTTAGCCTAGGTGGTGTAGAATCTTTAATATGTCATCCTGCCACAATGACCCATGAATCTTATCCTGTTGAATTACAAAAAGAAATAGGCATTGAATATGGTCTGTTGAGAATATCAGTGGGTATAGAAAATGTTGATGATCTTATCGAAGATATTGAACAGGCCTTGGAAAATAGTCGTATTAAATAAGAATTCGCATTTGCGAATTCTTTTTAAATATCTTTATAAGCTAAAAGTCCATAAGCACTTTTGGCTTTTTTAACAGCATTATTAATAGCTATAGCCATAACCTTTGTAGAAAGAATTCCTACAATATCAACTTCAGCTTCTATTTCATTGGTACTCATCACAAATATCGTATCACCATCACTCATTGTATGCACAGGTGAAATAGCCAAAGCATAACCATTATGAGTAATCGATGCAACTTTTGTACACTGGGCTTTATCAAGTTTGGCATTTGTTACAATACAACCAATAGTGGTATTGGCTCCTGGCGTTTGTCTAATACGAGACATTGCGGTATCTAAACCAATAAATGCATGTTTTTGTCTATCATATGTACCTGCTAACATTTTACGACTTTGATAATCCACAACATTTCCACATGCATTGACTGCTACTAGCGCACCTACTTGAAGACCATCCAAGTCTAAAGCATAAGTTCCAAGTCCTCCCTTCATGGCATATTGAGGGCCTAATATCTTCCCAACGCTTGCACCACAACCCGCACCATAATTGCCTTCTTGTATTTCATTCTTTTCACTATTAATACATGCTTGATATCCCATTTGTTTATTTGGTCTAATATTTGGATCACCAACAGCCAAATCAAACAATGAAGCACCACAAACAATAGGTACTTTAGCAATCTGCATATCAAAACCATAACCCTTTTCTTCCAAATATTGCATAGCTCCGCTACATGCATCTAATCCATATGCACTGCCACCGCTTAGCATCACAGCATGTATTTTAGCCACCATATTTTTAGGATTTAATAAATCCGTTTCTCTTGTAGCTGGAGCTCCACCTCTCACGTCCACACCAGCCGTTGCACCATCTTTGGCAATAATTACTGTACAACCTGTAGCTGCTTGAGAGTCTTCACACGATCCTACTTGTATTCCTTTTATATCTGTTATTTTTATTTCTTTCATATCAATCACCATATTTAGTATACTCTAAAACCTCAATTTGTGATAGAATAAATGCGAAAAGGAGAACAAAATGAAATCATATCATATTAAAGATAATTTATTTATATTTGAATCATATACTGAAAATGAAACATTAAATCCTATTGTGAATAATCATGATATATATACACGTGCTATTCATTATAAAGATAAAACTGATATATTAATATATAGACATGAATATCATATGAGTTGGTCAATTGTAGAGGATATAGATGATCTCATTATTATAAGAAAAATTAAGAAATATATTGTTAGTTTAAATAATGGAGAACTAACGCAATATTTGATTGATAACAATTTAGAAATAGCAACGATGGAAAGCTGTACTTCTGGTTTAATTGCCAGCAATATTACCGATTATGAAGGTTCTTCAGCTATTATGAAAGGATCTTATATTAGTTATTCTAATGAAGCTAAAATAATGTTTGGTGTTCCTAGTGATATTATTGATACATATGGTGTTTATAGCAAGGAAACTGCTATTGAAATGGCTAGGGTTGCGAAAGATACTTTTAAAAGTGATATAGGTATTGGCGTAACTGGTTCTTTTAGCAATGTTGATCCTAACAATGCAGATAGTGTTGCTGGAGAAATCTATTTTCAAATCAATCAAATTGGCAATGAGCTACCTTATAAGATTACTTATCATCATTTAAATATATCACGTAAAGATATTAAACAGAAAACTGTCAATATTATAATAAAAGCAGTATTAGCACATATTAGCTAGTACTGCTTTTTATATATTTCAGGATATATTTGCCATCTAAATAATATAACTGCAATAAATGCTGTTATAACATCAGACAAAGCCTGTGATGCAATAATACCAGTATATCCCATTAAATGATACATTATCATAAGTACAACCAAGAATACTATTCCCTGACGACTTATTGAAAGTATAAGTGAAGCCAACGCTTTACCAGTTGATTGAAATACAATAGTTATTAATAAAACAACCCCTACAAACACCATTGTAATAACTAAATAGCGTAACATAGTTGTTCCATCTTGAACAATACTAGGTGTATCAATAAAACATTTCATCAATGATGGTGCAAAGACATATATACTAATTGTTAAAATGCAACCTATTACACTCATAAAACATAAACAAAACTTAAACAATTCTTTAAATTTCTTTGTATCTTTTGAACCATAATAATAACCAAATAAGGGTTGACCACCAAATGCAAAACCAGTTAACAATAATAAAGCTATCATACTAATTTTTAGAGCTATCCCCATAGCTGCTATCTTATCATTTCCATATGGTAATAAAAACTGATTAACCAATACAGCACTAACACTTTGCATGACATTCACAATAGCTGCAGGAACACCAATTCCAAATATTTGACTTATATGTTCAAATGATATTTTCATAATCTTCATATTCATTGATAAAACCTGACTACGTTTTAATACAACAACGATAAAGAAAATATCAGAACATAAATAGCCAATCACACTCGCAATCGCAGCTCCTGATGCTCCTAAACTTAAAATTGAGATAAGGATAGGATCTAATATAATATTGACTATTGAACCTAATACTGTCCCACACATTGATTCTTTAGACATACCTTCCGCTCTTAAAAAATTCGAATGAATATAAGAAAGTATAATAACAGAAGCACCTATTGCTAAATATACATAATAATCTGAAGCATATTGAAATGTCTCAGTACTTGCACCAATAAGATACAACAATGGCACTCTAAAGATAAGCATAATAGCCGTCATAATAATTCCTACAATGATAGACGTATAAAAACAAAACGAACTCACTTTCGCAATATTATGTTGATCATTTTGACCTAACAAACGTGAAATTAATGATGTCCCACCTTGTCCAAAGATATTTCCTATCGCCATTAACAAAGTAAATATTGGTGCACCTAAAGAAACACCAGCAACCAAATTAGTATTATTCGTTTGCGCAATAAAATATGTATCAGCTAAATTATATATCAAGGTTACAACCATACTTAATACTAGTGGCAAAGATAATTTGATATATGATTTTGCAACATTTTGCTCACTAAAAATTTTATTTTCCATACTATTCCTCCCAAGAGCATTCTATCAATTATTATTGATTTTTTATGTGTCATATGTCACAATAATTTAAAAAAGGAGAACAAAATGAAAACATTCACTAATAGTCAACAAATACAGCAATGGATAAAAGAAAATCATATATATGAATATTTTGATACATCAAATTTAATATTTGATGCTTATAGTTATGATAAAGGTGAATTGATTACTTCACCTAATAAGATACTTAATACTGTTATGTTCTTTATATCAGGATCGGTGAAAATATATGGGATTAGAGAAGATGGTAGTGTTTCTTCAATTAATCATCTAGATAGTCCTTTTATGATTGGTGATTTAGAGTTTTCTAATCATGGTTTATCACCTTTTTTTACCGAAAGTAATACTGAAACTATATGTTTATCATTATCTATTGAGAAATATTATGAAGAATTAAATCATGATGTTAAATTCTTACATTTACTTTTAAGTTCTTATTCAAACAAGCTTATTCAAGCTTCGACGATGAATACGATTGCTCCTACTATTGAAGAAAGAGTATTATTATATTTTCAAACAAATTATCAATTAAAAGGTATTGAAAAAGCTTCTATTCAGTTACATTGTAGTCGTCGTCAATTACAACGTGTACTAAAAAAACTTTGCGATAATAATAAAATAAAAAAAATCGGTAAGGGATCATACCGATTAAAATAAACTATTTTTCTAATGCTTCATTTCCATTTTCATAATCTTTATTATAAAGTTTTGTAAAAATGAAAATCATTATAAGAGATATAATTGAGATACCAATTAAAATCATCAATGGTAAAATATATGTCCCTGTAGAAACTTGAACCAATCCTATAATTGTAGGAAAGAATGAATTAATAACTGTATTTAATGATAATACTGAATAGTTCAAAGAAAACGTTCTATGACCAAATAATTCTCTAATAACAGAGGCACAAGTAATCGCATTGCCTCCATAAGAAACATACATCAAACATGCACATATAATAAACAAGAATGATATTTGACTCGCATATGATATAAATAAACCTATAGATGCTACAGCAAAGCAGATAGAAACTAACAACAGACATCGTTTAACACCAATCTTATCAAAAACAATGCCCCATACAAAACGAGATATACCATTGCATATAGAAGTAATACTTACAACCAACGCTGCCAGTGTTGCACTAACTGCCAAACCTTCTGTTAACATCGGTGAACAGTGATTGATAACGATCAATCCCATACCACCAAATAAAACAACAACAATGAAATAAACCCAAAATATAGGCTTTTTAATCATTTCAGATGTAATCACATTATATGTTTTCTTATTCGCATTTCTAGATACTTGAGGTAACTGCTCCAATTCTTGAAGTTTTGGTACTCGAATAAAAAAACTTCCGATAAATATACCTGCACCACAAACAATACCCAACGTTCTAAACGTATTCACAATACCAACAGATGAAATCAAAGTATTCAATACAGGTCCAAAAATAGCTGTACTTAAAGCATAACCCATTAATAATATTCCTGTTGCAGTACCTGCCTTTTCAGGTAACCATAATGGACAAGCAGAAAGAACACAGTTATATCCTAAGCCAATACCTATACCAACCAACACACCATAAGTCAAATACAACTGAAAAACTGAACTAATCAAACTAGAAAGCAAAAAACCTCCACACATAAGTATAGCCGATATTTTCAATAACACTGAAAAAGGAATCCTTTTACTCAAAATACCTGTCAAAATACTACCTACTGCGAACATCAAAATATTGACCGTAAAAGCTAATGATGTTTGATCTCTTGTCCAATTAAATAATGTTTCAAGTGGCACGACAAAAATACTCCAAGCTAAAGAACAACCCATAAACAAAAATATAATAAAACCAGCAACAATATAAACCCATCTTTTCTTTAATATATCCATACATTTCTCCCTATCAAATTCATGATTATTTTACTCTATTATTAATCATTTTCAAGTATTTTGAAAACCGTTTACAAAATTTGGAAAATAAAAGATTGGAAATTCCAATCTTTTTATGCTATCTCTAATCTCTTTCTTGCCATTAAGTAGTATCCAATAACCAAGATACCTGTTATTGTCCATGAAATTGGATATACGAGAAGTAGCATAGTAAATGTATGACAATAAATATTTGTAAAGTAAACCCATACCAATCTTACGACACATGTACCAAAAACTGATAAAAGGGCTGGAACCATAGAATTACCATAACCTCTTAATGTAGAACCAGTAATTTCATATGTACCAAGTAACCAATGCAAACTCATAATCTGTAATACTCTTTGAGCTGCATAAGGAATAACAGCTGCATCTTGTGTAAAGAGATGTACTAATGGATATCTGAATAAAACAATAGCAAGATCAACAATCATAGCCGTTCCAATACCACAAGCCAATGCAATCTTCCATATCTTTCGACATCGGCTATATTCTTTAGCACCATAATTTTGTCCTACAAATGTTGTCGCCGTTTGAGAGAAACCATTAATGATACAATAACTAATAAACTCAAAATTCGCAGCCGCTGCACTTCCAGCCACTACAGATGAGCCAAAACTATTCACACTTGATTGTATAACAACATTAGACAAAGAAAAAACAACAGCTTGTAATCCAGCAGGAACACCTATTCTTAATACTTTCATCAATTCTTCTTTATGAATTCCTAAGCGATGATAATCAAAACGTATCACTTCTTCACGATGCATTAAAGTATTTAATACAATTCCTGAAGCCAAAATATTAGAAACTGCGGTTGCGATAGCAACACCTTCTACACTTAAATGAAAAATAATAACCAAAATCATATTAAGAATAGCATTTACTATACCACCAATAACCAAGGCAATAAAAGGTGTCCTAGAATCTCCTGAACTTCTAAGAACTGCCGAACCAAAGTTATACAATAATATAAAAGGCATACCTAAAGCATAAATTCTCAAATATAGCACAGCTAAATCGATAACATTTTCTGGAGTACCCATAAGTAATAACATTGGTTGAGCAATAAATTGAACAAATATCGCTAAAAATAAACCACAAATCAACGCTACTGTAATAGAAGTATGCACAGCTTTTGTAATATCCTTTTCCCTACCACTACCAAAATAATTAGCAATGACAGCACTCGTACCAACAGAAATACCAACAAAAAAATTAACAAATAAAGATACAGCTGAAGTATTAGCACCAACCGCTGCCAATGCTTCAGAACTAGCAAAATTTCCAACAATAGCTGAATCACACATATTAAACAATTGTTGCAAAACACTACCTGCTGCCAAAGGCAATGCAAACATAACCATTTTTTTCAGTAATGGCCCATGTATCATATCGACATTTTTTGATGAATCCACAAACATTTCCCCTCTCTGCAATAATATTGTAAATCAAAAGTATATTTATGTACAATAATTAATTTTTAAAATAGTATAATTTTTATTTATACTAATACACAAAAGTCATAGATATTTTATTGAAGTTTCGCTATAATTAT
This sequence comes from Erysipelotrichaceae bacterium, assembly GCA_021200395.1. Taxonomy (GTDB): domain Bacteria; phylum Bacillota_I; class Bacilli_A; order Erysipelotrichales; family Coprobacillaceae; genus JAJQDJ01. The sequence continues at coordinate 1,832 of JAJQGQ010000235.1, read as the reverse complement.
ATTATAACAAAGGAGGAAATAAAAAATGGGTTTTAAAGAAGGTTTTTTATGGGGTGGCGCATTAGCAGCTAACCAATGTGAAGGAGCATATTTAGAAGATGGTAAAGGTTTATCAGTTCCTGATATGTTATTAGGTGGAGATGTTGATACTCCTAGAACTTTTTGTCCACAAACTGTAGAAGATGCTTTTTATCCATCTCATGAGGCTATTGATTTTTATCATCATTATGCAGAAGATATTAAGCTTTTTGCTGGAATGGGATTTACTACATTACGTTTATCTATTAACTGGGCTAGAATTTTCCCTAATGGTGATGATGAAGAACCAAATGAAGCAGGTTTAGCATTTTATGATAAGGTATTTGATGAATGTAAAAAGTATAATATTGAACCATTGATTACTTTATGTCACTATGAGATTCCTTGGGCTATTGTTACTAAATACAATGGATTCTCTGATAGAAGAGTTGTTGATTTATTTGTAAAATATGCAACTACTTGTTTTAAACGTTATAAGGATAAAGTTAAATATTGGTTGACATTCAACGAAATTAACTGTGCTACTTTAGGTGAAGGAACAGCTCCTTTATATGGATTAGGTGTGATTGATCGTGATTTATTGAATGGTACTGAACCAATCACATTTGATAAGTTTACTGATGATCCACAAGTAAGATTTGAAGCATTACATAATGAATTTGTTGCTTCAGCTTTAGCTGTTAAAGCTGGACATGAAATTAATCCTGATTTTATGATTGGAAATATGATTTGTCATATTACTTGGTATCCATATACTTGTAATCCAAAAGATATGTTAGCTTGTCAAGAAAAGGATAGTATGTTTAATGATTTCTGTGGTGATGTTCAAGTCAGAGGTGAATATCCTGAATTCGCATTAAATTATTTTAGAAAGAATGGTATTGATTATTCATTCATTACTGAAGAAGATAAGGCTATCTTAAAAGAAGGTACAGTTGATATGTATACATTCTCATATTATATGTCTAACTGTGTAACTACTGATCCTAATGTTGAAACAACTGGTGGTAACCTTATTGGTGGAGCTAAAAATCCATATGTAAAAGCATCTGATTGGGGATGGCAAATTGATCCTGATGGATTAAAATATACATTGAAGAAATTATCTTCTCGTTATCCAGGTACTCCATTAATGGTTGTAGAAAATGGTTTTGGTGCTTTTGATAAAGTAGAAGAAGATGGTTCTATTCATGATCAATATAGAATTGATTACTTCAAATCACATATTAAAGCTATGAGAGAAGCTTGTGATGATGGCGTTAATTTAATTGCTTATACAACTTGGGGACCAATTGATATTGTTTCTGCCGGTACTGGACAATTAGCTAAGAGATATGGTTTTGTTTATGTTGACAGACATGATGATGGTACTGGTGATTTCTCTCGTTCTACAAAGGATTCTTATTATTGGTATAAAAAATGTATTGAATCTAATGGTGAAGATTTAGATTAGTATAAAACATTATAAGAAAGGCTCTTAAGCAATTAAGAGCCTTATTTGTTGTAGTATTCTTCTACTTCATGATATTTTGCATCATTCTCATCTAAAGTTTCTAGTAATTCTTTTAACCAAGTTTTTGTATCGTAATGAATAGAATATTTCTTATCATATGCTTTATTAGAAGACATATTTTCTTTATTAAACTTTTCAACATATTTATCAAATGCCAATAATAAATACAAACATTTTCTCTCATCAGCTATATTGCCTTTACTACGTCTAAAATTCTTAGAATTACCATATTCTGCAAATCTATATAAACCTAAATAAAGGATTCTATCTATTTCTATAC
>JAJQGQ010000134.1 GCA_021200395.1 Erysipelotrichaceae bacterium | reverse complement strand
CTTTAATACTCAATGCTATTTTTGATTTATTATATAAATTATGTAGTAATGAAGATATGATAGCTTCTTTAAAAGCAGAACAATATCAATATCCAAAAATCATTTCTCATTATCTAGCTTGGTTAGATAAATATGCACTTATTGAACATTGTAATCGTGATAGAATATATGAGAATGATATTGTTTATGATTTGATTAATGATGAACAAGCACTTGAAAAAAGTATTATTGATTACTTAGCAGGTATGAGTGATTCATTTCTAATACAAGCATTTAACGAAATGATAACATTTTGATAAAAAACTGTTCACCTCTTTTGTAAATTATGGTAGAATAATAAAACATGAAAGAGGTGTCATTATGTCCATTAAAATACCAAATAACTTTCCAGCAGCCAAAATATTACAAGAAGAAAATATATTTGTCATGGATGAGAATCGTGCTACAACTCAAAAAATTCGTCCTTTGAAGTTATTGATATTAAATATTATGCCAACTAAAATAGTAACTGAAACACAATTATTAAGATTATTATCTAATTCTCCACTTCAATGTGAAGTTGATTGGATTCATATGGCTTCACATGAATCAAAGAATGTATCAAAAGAACATTTATTAGCTTTTTATAAAACTTTTGATGATATTAAAGATAATAGATACGATGGCATGATTATTACAGGAGCTCCTGTGGAAAAATTAGAATTTGAGGAAGTCGATTATTGGGAAGAAATGAAAACATTATTAGAATGGTCTAGGACGCATGTTTTTAGTAGTTTCTTTATTTGTTGGGCGGCTCAAGCAGCACTTCATTATTTTTATGGTGTTTCTAAACACTTACTTCCACATAAGTTAACAGGTGTCTATTTACATAAGACAAATGTTGATAAAATGCAAAGAAAGATTTTAAGAGGCTTTGATTATCAATTCTATGCACCACACTCTAGATATACAAGTGTATCTAAAGAGGATATTGAAAAAATAGATGAATTAGATATATTAGCTGAGTCTGATGAAGCAGGTGTTTATATCGTCGCTAATAAGGATGGTTCTCGTTTCTTTATTACTGGACATCCTGAATATGATCCTGATACTTTGGATAAAGAGTATAAAAGAGATTTAGCGAATCCTGATATTGTTAGTGAGATGCCTAAAAATTATTATTTGAATGATGATATTAATGGCGAAATTCAAGTAAAATGGCGTTCTCATGCTTATTTAATCTTTTCCAATTGGTTAAATTATTATGTATATCAAACAACTCCATATAACTTAGAAGATTTAACAGAAAGATAAAATCTTTCTGTTTTTTATTCATATTAAAAATTAATTTTAGAAAATAAACAAACAATATTTTATTTTTATTCAAAAAAATGTCTTCTGCGATTGAATAATATAAAATAGTGTAGTATAATGATAAACAGAATTCTTGATTTTATAAAAATAGATTGGAGAGGTGAGTTCAAAGTGAAATACATTAAAACTATTGCTGTAGTGTTCTTGATGTTATCGTTAGTTTTCTCAAGTACAATGACTACGAATGCAGAAGATTATGATTCTGTAGGTAATAGCAGTAGTGATGAAAGTTTTGTTATATTGGATGAAAATGGTAATCCAAAAACAATAGAGATTATTACAGATGAGGAAGAATTAGAAGAAGAGGAATCTTCAGAAGAAGAAACTGAAGATGAAACTATTTCCGATTCTGAGGTTATATTAGATACTGAAGAGGATACTGATGTTGAGGAGGATTCAGAAGAAACAACTGGTTCATTAGATGAATCTATTGAAGAATCTACTACAGCTGATTTGCCTTTAAAATTAAATAAAATAGAAACAATCTCTACTTTAAAGTCAACTATATTAGGAGATGTTTCTTTAATCAATACCGCTTCAAGTTCACAATCTATTGTTAGATTTAAAACAGCTTCTGAAATTGGATCATCTACAATTTATTATACAGAAGTTGATACAGGCAGAACTGGTTATATGTCTACAAATTCTGCTAACGATGCAGCTTATATAGGAACAGATGGAGATTATTACATTTGTAAAATTTCTGGTGTTGTTATAAAAGTGAGTAAAGATTATGGAACTGTTGTCGATTATAGTTCTGATAGTAATGTATCTTATTATTATGTAAATAATGGATATTTATTACACTATTTTTCATATATTAGTGGTTCTACAGTATATATGGCTGCTTCAAGAGTTGGTTATCAACCAAGCTATTTAAGTAGTGGTGTTAAATATTATAGTTATGATGGACATTATTTCTATAGTTCATTTAGTAAGATGATTACTGACTATAAAAATTATGCCTCAGAGCAACATTCAAATGCTGTTAACTCAAGTTCACCATATTATAATTATTATCAATATCTTTCATTACGTTCTAAAACAACATTTACTGCTAGTCAAATGAATGACCGCATTACAAGCTCATCTTCAGCTATGTATAATTCTGCTTCTACATTTATTAGTGTACAAAACACTTATGGTATCAATGCTGCATTAATGTTTGGTATTGCAATTAATGAAAGTAATTATGGTAAGAGTACTTATGCTACAACGAGAAATAATCTCTTTGGTTTAAATGCAGTTGATAGTAATACAAGTAATGCCTCTTATTTTGATAGTGTTGAACAATGTATCAAAGAGTTTGCTTATAATTGGATGTCTTGTGGATATCTAAGTGGTAATGATTCACGTTATCGTGGTCCACATTTAGGTGATAAGCACAGTGGTATTAATGTGAAGTATGCAAGTGATCCATATTGGGGCGAAAAAGCAGCTGCACAAAGTTATTATATTAGTGGAGCTTCTAGTGATTATGGTACATATACAATTGGTATAGCTAATGTTACTGAATTATATCTATATAAAGATGCAAGTACATCTACTAAGATATATACTTCAGGTGTTGTTGGTTCAGGTACTGCAGGTTACTTATATGATTATCCAGTTATTATTTTATCTGGTACTTCTTCTTGGTATAAAGTTCAATCTGATATGGCTTTAGCATCTGATAGAAGTGCAAGAAGTGTTAGTTCAACATATGATTTTAGTAGAGATTATGTATATGCTCAAGCTAGTAAAGTTGATGTTGTAGTAGGAAGTGTAAGTACTTCATCAAGTAGTAGTTCAAGTTCTTCTTCAAGCAGTTCTAGCTCTAGTAGCTCATCATCAAGTAGCTCAAGTTCTAGTTCTTCATCTAGTAGTAGTTCAAGCTCATCTAGTAGTTCTAGTTCATCAAGTAGTTCAAGTTCTACACTTACAAATGCTCAAATCATTTCTAAGTTAGGTTATACAAATTCTAGTAATTATCTTACTGGCATTACAGTAGGAACATCTGTTTCTTCACTTAAATCAAGTATTAATAAAATCCAATCATCTACAACTGTCACTATTAAAAACACAAGTTCTACAACAATTACTAGTGGAACTGTTAGTACAGGTATGACTTTAACATTAAAAACTGGTTCTTCATCTAATACTTATACATTGGTTATAAGAGGAGATGTCAATGGTGATGGAAAAATTAATGGTGTTGATTATGTTAATTTACGAAATTATTTGGATAGTAAGATAACTTTATCTACTGCACAATTAAAAGCTTCTGATTCTAATAAAGATTCTAAAGTTAATGGTGTTGATTATGTTTGCATTAGAAATTATTTAGATGGAAAAGTTACTATTAACCAATAGGGGGGGAATATATTTATGAAAAAGAAATTGATTCGTTTGATATTATCTTTGATATTTGTATTTGAATTTTTGGTTCCAGCAAATATTAAACCTGTTCAAGCTTCTAATGGATTAAGTATAAGTCCAAGTAGTTATTCTGTAACATCTGGCTCAACTGTAACTATAACTGTATCTGGAAGTAGTGGATATTTTGTTTGGGATATTAGTGCAAGTGGTGGTTCAGGAGGTTCCATTACTTCTGGTCTAGGTAAAACATCTCTTGATAATGGTGAATCAACATCATTTAAAGTTAAAGTAACATCTAATACAACGATAAGTGTTAGTGGCTCTTCTACTGTATATGATACAGATAGTGATAAATATGGTAAAACTTTAAGTGCCTCTTCCTCTGTTACAATCTCTATTAAATCTTCTAGTAGTTCATCTTCAAACAGTTCAAGTTCAAGTAGCTCTAGTTCTTCTTCAAGTAGTAGTTCTAATAGTTCTACTTCTACTGATACAGCTGAGAAAGAAGAAACTAAGTCAAGTGAATGTACATTATCCTCTTTAAGTGTATCAACTGGAACATTATCACCTGAATTTGATGCTTCTAAAACAGAATATACTGTTGATTTAGAGGCTGGCTCTAGCGAAATTGAAATTAGTGCAAAAGCTAAAGATTCTGCTGCTAGTGTATCTGGTACAGGAAAGAAAGAGTTAGAGGCTGGTGAAAATACATTTTCTATTAAATGTACAGCTGAAGATGGTAGTACAAAGACATATAAAATTACTGTAAATGTAGATGATACACCTACAGTTTATACGACATATAATGATCAAAATTTAGGAGTTGTTGCTAATCAAAATAATATTGGTTTACCTGATGGTTTTGAAGAGACAACGGTGACTTTAGATGGTGAAGAGGTTATCGCTTATTATAATGCTAATATGGATAAGACGATTGTCTATTTAGTTAATGAAGATGATGAGAAAAACTTCTATTTATATGACAGTGAAACAAGTAGTATTTCTTCAATATTTATACCTGTAACAATTTTAGGTAGAAATGTTTATGTTGTAGATATTGATGAGGAGTCACAGAGTCGTGAGGGTATGATTTATCAGGAATTGACTATTAATGAAGTCACTCTTATGGGTTGGGTTTATGAAGATGAGAATTATAGTAATTTCCAATTGATTATGGTGATGAATGATCAAGGTGAAATGGTTTTATATCAATATGAAACGACTGAAGATTCATTGCAATTATATAATGATTATGTTCCTGAACAAGAAACTGAACAATTAACTACTATGACATATGTGTTTATTGCGACAACTATTATTGCAGCAGGTGTGGCAATATATATGTATATGAAATATAGAAATTTCAAGAATAAATCAATTTCTGCTATTAAAGAAATATATCTAAAAGATGATTTAAATACAAATGAAAATCAAGATTAGATTCTAATCTTGATTTTTTTGTTTGGTTACAACATGGTATTCTTCTAATGTTAGAATGATATCATTATAGATTTGTGGATCGAGTAGGTCTTTTAATTCATCACTATGTACAAATTTGTAATCTGTATGTTCTTCACTTAAAACAACTTTATCATTTGTCGGAATTGCTAAAAAACCAATACCAACTGTTTGATAATGAGGACGAATAGCAGTAAAAGTATAAACTGGTTTAATGATTTCGATATCTAAACCTGTTTCTTCTTTTAATTCTCTAATTAATGCCTCATGGGGTGTCTCGCCGTATTCTAAGCCACCTCCAGGCATTTCCCAATATCCTAGTCCATCGGTTGAAGGTCTTACTCTTTTAAGTATAAGTACTTCTCCTTGATAAATAACAACACCTTTTACGGTAATATGAAATTTTACATCCTCCATATGTGTCCCTCCATCTTTAGATAATCATAACATTTTTTTAATATAAACTAAATGCTTTTTAATATATTTTGCAAAGTTCCTATTTTCTGATATAATAGTCCCTGAGGTGATAAGCTATGATTAACTTCTTAGAAGAAGCTAATAAGAGAAAAGATGATATGCTTGCTGATATTCAAACATTATGTCGTATTCCTTCAGTTTTGGATAAAACGACTGCTAATGAGGGACAACCCTTTGGTATTCAATGTCGAAAAGTATTGGAGGCTATGCTTGCTATCGCACAAAGGGATGGTTATGCATATGAAAATGTTGATGGTTATGCAGGTCATATAGATATTGGAAATAAAGAAGAAACTTTTGGAATTTTAGGACATTTAGATGTTGTTCCATGTAATCAGACAGGGTGGAATACAAATCCATATGATATGACAATCAAAGATGGAAAGATTTATGGTCGTGGCGTTGCTGATGATAAAGGGCCATTGATTGCTGCATATTATGCTGCGAAAATAATTGATGAATTGGATATTCCTGTTAAAATGAAAATAAGAGTTATTTTTGGATGTAATGAAGAAAATGGTTCTGAATGTATGAAATATTATTTCACGAAAAAACCTTATCCACAAATGGGATTTACTCCTGATGCGGGGTTCCCTGTTGTATATGGTGAAAAGGCTATGTATCATAGTCAAATTTCTGGTGAAATAGAAAAAGATAATATTATTTGTCTTTTTGGTGGCAAAACAACTAATATTGTTCCCGAAACTTGTGAAGCTTATATTACAGGTTATTATAAACAATATCGAGATTCTTTTAATCAATATTTGGATCTTCATCATTTAACAGGGACGATTGAGGCTGAAGGAAATCATACGAAACTTGTTTTAGTTGGTAAATCAGCACATGCTTCTCTACCAGATTTAGGCATCAATGCAACGACTTATATGTGTCATTATTTAGCAACTATTTCTAATAATAAGCTTGTTCATTTTATTAATGATTATTTATATAATGACCATTATGGTGAAAAATTAGGTATTAAATATGATGGTCTAATGGGGCCTTTGACTGTGAATCCAGGTGTTACACAGTATAAAGACGGTTATGCTAAAGTGATATTAGATATGCGTGTTCCTCATGAAGAGATACCTGAATTTATTTCTGATAAGATAAATAATGCTATTAAAGATTATGGATTAAGTGAAACACATCATTATGGAAAGGCATTATATGTTGATCCTAATAGTGATCTTATCCAATCATTACATAATGCCTATGTTGAATTCACTGGTGATCATATGCATAAGCCACAAGCTATTGGAGGAGGTACATATGCAAAAACTATGCCTCATTGTGTAGCTTTTGGACCAGAATTTCCTGGTAATGATAATAAGATTCATCAAAATAATGAAGAAATGGCTGTTGATGATTTGATGAAAGCAACTGCTATCTATGCCAAAGCTCTATATAATTTATTAAAAGAGGATTAAGAAACATCATTGATGTTTCTTTTTTTTTGAACATATTTTGTAGATTGTCAATGTATTTTTATAAATTTTATCTATATAATTCTACCGAAAGAAGGTATATTGATGGAGATAGTAAAAAATTATGGGAAAATGATTGTTAATAATATCGATAAACATCCTATAACTGCTAAAAGAATGATTGAAATAGGTTTATGGGCTGAATCATTTCGTTCTTTATATTTGTGTGATAAGCGTATTCCTAAAGCTTATAGAAAACTCAGTCAGACTGCTTTAGATAATGTTAGATATTGTTTACATAATCCTCAAAAGAGTGTTCTTTGTAATATATTTACTCCTGTAGAGATATTACAATGTTTTGATTTAAAAGCTTTATCCATTGAATGTTTAGCTGGTTATATGGGAGGCTTCAATATTGATGATTATTTTATTGACAAGGCTGAAAATGAAGGCATAGCTTCAACTTTATGTTCTTATCATAAATGTTTTATGGGTATCATGCAATATCCTATGTTACAAGATGCTGTAATGTCTGTTACAACTTCAACTGCGTGTGATGGGAATATTAACACTTTCCGTTATTTATCTCAAAAAAATAATACAGATTTATTTGTATTAGATATACCTCATCATAATACTCCTGAAAATAAACAATATGTTGTAGAACAATTACAAGAACTTATTCATATTTTAGAAGAAAAAACACATCAATCATTTGATGAAAATAAATTAAAAGAAATCATTCATCGTGAGAATTTATCACACCAATATTATTTAGAATATCTTAATGAAGAAAAACATCGTTATTATCCAAATACACTTACTTTAAATCTTTATATGGCATTAACTTCGCATCTAGAAATTGGTACAGAAAAAGTTTTAAATTTATTTAAGCAGTTTAAAGAAGAAGTAAAAGATTATCCAGAGTTTCATGGTCATCGTATATTATGGATTCATCTTGTGCCTTTTTTTCAACAAAGTGTTCAGGAATGTTTTGATATAAGTGATAAAAATCAAATTATTGTTTCTGATTTTACAATGGATTATGTTGAGCAAATGGATGAAGATCATCCTTTAGATGCTTTAGCTGAAAAACTGATTGGTAATTATTATAATGGTAATTATGAGCGTAAAGTGGAATATATTGGAAAACTTGTAGATGAATATCATTTTGATGGTATTGTTCACATGTGTCATTGGGGCTGTAAACAAAGTGCTGGTGGCGTAATGTTATTAAAGAAAGAAATGGAAAAGCGTCATATACCATTTTTGATATTGGATGGTGATTGTTTAGATAGACGTAATTGCCAGGATGGACAAATGAAAACACGATTAGAAGCTTTTATAGAAATATTAGATCAAAGAGGTGAACATGTATGATAGGTTATTTATGTAAATATGTTCCTGTTGAAGTTTTTGCAGGTTTTGATGAAGAAATTGTGCAAATTATGCCTAACGTAGAAACATATTCTCAGGCTGAGGATAAGATTCATATGAATACCTGTGCCTTTATTAAAGCTGTTTTGCAGGATTTTGTTGATCATGATTATGATGGTATTATTTTGTCTAATTGTTGTGATAGTAATCGCAGATTATATGATGTTTTAAAAGATATGTATCCTGATAAATTTATTTATCTTATAGATATACCACGAAAAACAACCACTTCAGCTATCCAATTATATGCCAAACAAATAAAACTATTAATCAATCATTATAGTACTTATTCTCATAAAATATTTAATGAAGAAGCATTTATCAATTATATCAAATGTCATCAAACTCCTATACAATTACAAAATAAACATGATTATGAAATATCTATAGGTTTGATAGGTGCTAGATGTCATCAAAGTGTCTATAATTTGTTAGAAAATCTCAATGTTCATATAACATATGATTTAACATGTACAGCAATATCTAGAAATTATAAAATGGAAACTATTGATTTTGAAAGTTATGCTAAAGCCTTGTTAAAACAATTACCTTGTATGCGTATGGTTGATAATTCGCAAAGATTAGAAAGATGTTCTCAAATAACTTGGGAAATCGATAGGCACTCAAAATTTATGGGGTG
>JAJQGQ010000217.1 GCA_021200395.1 Erysipelotrichaceae bacterium | reverse complement strand
ACATTTATCTTTATGTGAAGAAAAGATAGAAATCAAACATGATTATATAACTAAAACATTTATTGTCTCTAGTTTTCGTCTTGATAAAATTATTGCTACAATGTTTAAAATTTCAAGAGCTAAAGCGGTAGAAGCAATTCATAGTGGAAATGTAAAAGTCGATTATAAAATTGTTGAAGAAGTTAGTTTTTTGTGTCATAATGGTAGTATCATTTCTTTAAGACACCATGGGCGTGTTAAACTTATTGATGAACAAAAAGAAACAAGATCAAATAATCATGTGATAACTGGATATTTTTATAAATGAGAGGTGAGTTGAGTGGCAGAATTTAAAAATCAATGGAGAGGTTATAACAAGCAGGAAGTCGATTTAAAGATAGAAGATTTCAATCGAACAATTACAAATCAACAACAGCAAATTGAACAGCTGCAAAGTGAAATACAATCACTTCAACAGACAAACACTGAACTTACAAAACAAATCACAATTCAGGAAAAAACCAATGAAGAAATTGCAAGATTAGCTTTAAAGGAAGCCAGTGATTTGATAGAAAAAGCTAAACGTAATGCCAATATGATTCTGAAAGAATCTATGGAATATGTTAGAGGCTTATCTAAAGATGTGGATAGTATTAAACAGGAAGCTTTGGATTTTAGAGCAAATGTTGTAAAATTGAGTGAAGAAATGATAGAAACTATTGACAAATCTGAAATTTTCAGTTTAATTAAAGAGGAACAAGAAAACAAATACGATGAAGGAGAAAGTTCATAGAGAAATATGATAGAGAGCTTGTGGTTGGTGTAAACAAGTGATAGGAATCTATGGAGAATCACTCCCAAGTAGCATCCTGAAATGAGTAGGGAGAGCCGTGCATCGCGTTAAGATGCGCTAATCACATAAAGGTGGTAAACGTTCGGCGTCCTTTAAAAGGGACGCTTTTTTATTTGAAAGGAAGGATATAAATGAACTATAAAGACACATTATTAATGCCTAAAACAGATTTTGAAATGCGTGGTAAATTACCTACCAAAGAACCAAAATATGTTGAAAGATGGCAAGAAAATCACATGTATGAAAAAGTCATCAAACAAAATGAAGGACATGATGATTTTGTATTCCATGATGGGCCTCCATACGCTAATGGAAATATGCATGTGGGTCATATGCTTAATAAAATTATTAAAGATGTTATTTGTCGATATAAAAACATGCAAGGTTACTATACACCTTATATTCCTGGTTGGGATACCCATGGTTTACCAATTGAAAATGCTATTCAAAAATTAGGTGTTAATCGTAAAGAAATGAGTACTGCTGAATTTAGAAATAAGTGTTATAGCTATGCTCTAGAACAAGTTGAAAAACAAAAAGAACAATGTATTAGAGTAGGTACATTTGCGGATTACGATCATCCTTATTTAACTTTAGATAAAGAATTTGAAGCTAATCAAATTGATGTTTTTGCGAAAATGGCTTTAGATGGATTAATCTATAAAGGATTAAAACCAGTTTATTGGTCACCTTCTAGTGAATCAGCTTTAGCTGAAGCAGAAGTTGAATATCATGAAGTCAAATCACCTACAATTTATGTTAAATTCCAGGTTAAAGATGGTAAAGGTATTTTAGATAATGATACATATTTTGTCATTTGGACAACAACACCTTGGACAATTCCTGGTAACTTAGCGATTTGTTTAAATGAGAACTTTACTTATGCTTTGGTGCAAAGTGAAAAAGGTAAATTAATTGTTTTGGATGAATTAGTAGATAGTTTATGGGAAAAATTAGGTCTACAACAAAAAGAAGTTTTACAAAGATTTAAAGGTAAAGAATTAGAATATATTACATGTCAGCATCCATTATATGATAGAGAATCATTAGTTATTTTAGGAGATCATGTTACGACTGATGCAGGTACAGGATGTGTTCATACAGCACCTGGCTTTGGTATGGATGACTTCATTGTTGGTCAAAAGTATGGTTTAGATGTTTATTGTAATGTTGATGACCATGGTTGTATGATGGAAGATTGTGGGGAATGGTTAGCAGGTCAATATGTCGATGATGCCAATAAGACAGTCACATTAAAGCTGGATGAAATTGGAGCTTTATTAAAGCTTGAATTCATTAAGCATGAGTATCCACATGATTGGCGTACAAAGAAACCTATTATCTTTAGAGCAACTGATCAATGGTTCTGTTCTATTGATAAGATTAGAGATAAATTATTAGATGAAATTGATCATACTGAATGGTTAAATGAATGGGGTCATATTAGAATCTATAATATGATTAAAGATCGTGGTGACTGGTGTATTTCTCGTCAAAGAACATGGGGTGTACCAATTCCTATTATTTATTGTGAAGATGGAACACCTATTATGGAAGAAGATGTTTTTAAACATATTTCTGATTTATTTAGAGAGTATGGTTCTAATATTTGGTTTGAAAAAGATGAGAAGTTTTTGTTACCTGAAGGATATACAAATGAACATTCACCAAATGGTATCTTTAAGAAGGAAAAAGATATTATGGATGTTTGGTTTGATTCTGGTTCTTCTCATACAGGTTGTATGATTGAGAGAGGATATAGATATCCAGTTGATTTATATTTTGAAGGTAGTGATCAATATCGTGGATGGTTTAACTCTTCATTAATAGTTGGTACAGCGACTCATGGATGTGCTCCTTATAAGACTGTTTTATCTCATGGCTTTGTATTAGATGGTAAGGGCAATAAGATGTCTAAGTCTTTAGGAAATACAGTTGATCCTATTAAAATGGTGGATAAATATGGTGCAGATATTTTAAGATTATGGGCAACATCAGTTGCTTATCAATCAGATGTTCGTATTTCTGATGATATTATGAAACAAGTTGCTGAAAATTATCGTAAAGTTAGAAATACTATGCGTTTTATGTTAGGTAATCTCAATGATTTCCATGAAAAGGATATTATCCCTCTAGAAAATCTAGAAGGTGTTGATAAGTATATGTTAGTAGAATTAAATAACCTTATAGATGGTTATTATGAAGCTTTTGATCGTTATGATTTTGCCTCAGCTAACCAACTTATCCTCAATAACTTTACTAATCTAGTAAGTTCTTTCTATATGGATTTTACAAAAGATATTCTTTATATTGAAAAAGCAGATAGTTTAAGAAGAAGACAAGTTCAAACTGTATTATATCATTATGCAAAAACACTTATGAAATTATTATCACCAATATTAGTCTTCACAGCTGAAGAATTACATGATAATTTCCATTGTGATGAGCATCAGGAAGAATCTATCTTCTTAGAACCTAAACCAGTTAAATTTGATATTAATGATAGTGAAAGTATCAAAGATTACTATGTTCGTTTCTTAAATCTTAGAAAAGATGTTATGAAAGCATTAGAAAATCTAAGAAATGAAAAAGTCATTAAATCTAATATGGAAGCGAGAGTTATTATTCATTTAAAAGATGAATATAAAGATATGGCTGATTTAGGTGTCGCTTTAAAACAATTATTTATTGTTGCTAAAGTGAAATTTGTAGATAGTCATGATGGTTTAGAAGAATATGACAGTGCGTATATAAAGGCTGAAAAGTTTAATGGTATTCAATGTCCAAGATGTTGGAATTATTTTGAAACTGATGAAATGAATGGTGAACTTTGCTGTCGTTGCCATGATGTTGTTAATGGATAGAAATGGTACAAAAGTACCATTTCTTTATGACATATGAAAAATAAAGGTCCGCTTTATTTATTGACAGCAGCTCTTATTTGGGGTAGTTCTTTTATTGTGATGAAGAATGCTGTTGATTTTATGACACCTGCGACGCTATTATTGTTACGTTTTGCCTTGGCATCAATAATATTAAGCATTCTTTTCTTTAAAGAGTTAAAGAATTTCCCTAAAAATAGAATTTATTTATGTCTATTAACAGGTTTTTGCCTATGCATTGCTTATTATATCCAAACTTGGGGCTTGGCTTATACAACACCTGGTAAAAATGCTTTTTTAACAGCTGTATATTGTGCCATTGTACCATTTTTATCATGGCTTATTGATAAACAGAAACCTAGTCTATATCATTTTATAGCAGCGTTTATTTGTATTATCGGAATTGGTTTTGTCAGTCTTGATAATTTTTCTATTCAAATAGGAGATCTATTAACGCTTGTTGCAGGTTTATTGTATGCTATTCATATTATTATGACCCAACATTTTTGTGAGTCTGTTGATGGTAAAGCTTTTACGACTTTTCAATTTTATGGTGCCACTATTTTCGCATTTTTCCTTTCTATTCTTTTTGAGGATTTAACAATTATACAAAATATTCACTCAACAATATTCTTTCAAATATTTTATCTGTCTTTCTTTGCAACAGCTATAACCATGCTTTGTCAAACATTAGGGCAAAAATATACTGATGAATGTTATGCATCGCTTATTTTATCATTAGAGTCTGTCTTTGGGGTTATGTTTTCAATTATTTTTTATCATGAAGTGTTAACCTTAAAAATGTTTATAGGCTTTACATTCATATTTATAGCGATTATTATATCGCAAACCCAATTATCATTTTTGAGGAGGTTTTCATGAAAAAGATATTAAGTTTTATCTTAGTCATTGTCGTAGGTTTACTCGTTACCAAACCAGTATCAGCAGCGAATATAAGTGTTGATTTATATTCCGAATATGCTTATTTAATAGATCGAAGTACGGGGTTGGTTTACCTAGATGATCAATCAGATGATCAAATATATCCTGCTAGTATTACAAAAATATTGACGACAATAGTTGCGATTGAAGCATTAGAAGATAGTGATATAGATTTAGATGAAACAATCACTATGCTTGAAGAAGATTTTGATGGTTTATATGCGGCGGGAGCTTCTACTGCTTATTTAGAAGTGGGAGAAAAAGTGACTTATCGTGATTTGTTATACGGGGTGTTGTTACCTTCAGGAGCTGATGCATGTCAAGCATTAGCTAGACTTACTTATGGTAGTGTTGAGGCTTTTGTTGAAGCTATGAATGAGAAAGTGGCAAATCTTGGTTTAGAAAATAGTCATTTTGAAAATCCAACAGGTTTACATGATGATAATCATTATACAACGGTTAAAGATATGTCTGTTATATTAGATGATGCTCTTAATAATGAAACTTTTAAAGAAGTCTTTACTGCTAGAACTTATACTTGTTCTACAGGTGTTCACACATGGTTATCTACTTTATATCGTGCGACATCTAATAGTGGAATGAAAACGACAGTTTTAGATGGAGCTAAAAGTGGTTATACTGTAGAAGCACAGTATACTTTAGCAACTTTAATGACAATTGATGGTCATGAATTGATTTTGGTTACAGCTTATGCGAAAACTGAAAATGGCTTGAATGCACATGTGGCTGATGCCTTAACTGTATATAATTATATGACTATTCATTATCATAGTGTGACACTTTATAAGAAAGATGATGAATTAGCTAATTATACAATTTTAGGTGCTGATATCTTCCGATATGTCTATGAAACAAGTGAAGATATTTCATTATTATTGGAAAATAGTATTGATTATGAAGATTTAGATATTCAATTAAATAACCAATCAGCATTTTTAATAGCACCTGTTGAAGATGATGAGACTATTATGACTTTAGAAGTTGGTTATAATGATGAAGTTATTTATACATATGATTTTACTCTAGATTCAACGATTGGATTGTCATATGTTAAATTAGCTTTAGAATTAGGTATTCCAGCTGCTGCCGTTGTGGCAATGGTACGTGTTATTTTAAGAATGATTTATAAAAAATGAGCGTAAGCTCATTTTTTGTGTTTTTGTTTCCATTCTTTAATTTGTTTAAGTCTTAAAGCTACTTTAGCTTCTGCTCCTTGATTAGTTGGATAATAATATTGCTTATCTTTTAAGGAATCAGGTAGACAAGTCATGGTTGTCAGTTTATCTTTATAATCATGAGCATATTGATAACCTTCACCATAATGAAGATCTTTCATGAGTTTAGTAGGAGCATTACGAATATGTAATGGTACAGGTTCGGATATTGTTTGTAAAGCATCTTTTTTAGCACTTTCATAGGCTGTATATAAAGAATTTGATTTAACAGATAAAGATAAATAAGTAACGACATGGGTTAAATGAACGTTACATTCAGGCATGCCTAGATAATGGCAGGCTTGATATCCTGCTACAGCTATTTCTAGAGCACGACTATCAGCCATACCAATATCTTCACTTGCAAATCTTACCAATCTTCTAGCAATATATAAAGGATCTTCTCCAGCCTCTAACATGCGCGCTAACCAATATATAGCTGCATCAACATCACTATTACGCATAGATTTATGCAAAGCAGAGATAAGATTATAATGTTCTTCACCTTTTTTATCATAAAGGAGCGATTTTGTACTAGTAATTTGTTCAATCATTTCTTTAGTAACGATGATTTTATTATTTTCTTTAATACCATTATCAATACTCATTTCTAAAGTATTTAAAGCAACTCTAGCATCACCATTTGCAAAGACTGCAATCATATATAAACTATCATCATCTATTTCTATATTTTCATCACCATAACCTCTTTCATCATTTAAAGCATGATGCAATAACTCTAAAATATCATCAACCTCTAAAGCATTTAATACAAATACTTTACATCTTGATAATAAAGCAGAATTAATCTCGAATGATGGGTTTTCGGTAGTAGCACCAATTAAAATAATACTTCCTTTTTCAACATATGGTAAAAAAGCATCTTGTTGAGCCTTATTAAAACGATGAATTTCATCAACAAAAACAATCGTTCTTATACCAAATTGTCTTTGCTCATCCGCTTTCTTCATGACTGCTTTAATATCCTTAATACCACTTGTAACAGCAGAAAAATCTATGAATTCACACTTTGTTGAATGAGCTATAATTCTTGCTAATGTTGTTTTACCAACGCCAGGAGGCCCCCAAAAAATCATTGAACTAATTTGATCATTTTCAATCAATTGCCATAATACTTTGCCTTTTCCAACTAAATGCTTTTGTCCTACATAGTCATCCAATGTTAATGGCCTAATCCTGCTAGCTAATGGTTCAGGTGCTTCGAATAAACTCGTTTGATACATGATATCACTTCCTAGAGATATTATAGTTGATATTAAGATACTTGGCAAATACTAAGCTTGTAATTTTTATATAACTATGTCATAATAGCAAGGAAAAGTGAGGAATAAAATATGGCAGATATATATGAAGAATCATTAAAGATGCATGAAAATGTTAAAGGTAAATTAGAAATTAATATAAAAGTTCCATTGGAAAATAGTCATGATTTATCTATGGCTTATACTCCTGGTGTTGCCCAACCGTGCCGTGAAATTCATCAAAATAAAGAAGATGTCTATAAATATACATGGAAACAAAATTGTGTGGCTGTGGTAAGTGATGGAACTGCCGTACTTGGTTTAGGGGATATAGGGCCTGAAGCTGCAATGCCAGTTATGGAAGGAAAGTCTATTTTATTTAAAAAGTTTGGTAATGTAGATGCTGTACCTATTTGTTTAGATACGAAGGATCCAAAAGAGATAATAAGCATTGTAAAGGCAATGGCACCTAGTTTTGGTGGTATTAATTTAGAGGATATCAGTGCTCCAAGATGCGTAGAAATCGAACGTACATTGATTGAAGAATTAGATATTCCTGTTTTTCATGATGATCAACATGGTACTGCGATTGTTGTGAGTGCTGGTTTAATGAATGCTTTAAAATTAGTGAATAAAAAAATGGAAGATATTACGGTTGTTGTGAGTGGTACAGGTGCCGCAGGTAGTTCTATTATCAAGATGCTTAAAGCTTTAGGAGTTAAAGAAATCTATGGTTTTAATATTAATGGGATTGTGATTAAAGAAGATTATGATAAGTATGATTTTTTAACGAAAGAATTAACATCTATTACAAATTTATCTAATAAACGTATCACAATGGCTGAAGCTTTTAAAGAAGCTGATGTCTTTATTGGAGTTTCTGCACCAAAGCTTGTGACAAAGGAAATGGTACAATCTATGAAGAAAGATCCAATTATTTTTGCCATGGCTAATCCAGAGCCAGAAATTACATATGAAGAGGCTAAAAAAGCAGGTGCAACAATTATTGGTACTGGACGTTCAGATTATCCTAATCAAATTAATAATGTCTTAGCTTTCCCAGGTTTATTTAGAGGTGCTTTGGATGTCAAAGCTAGAAAGATTAGCGAAGGTATGAAACTGGCAGCTGCTAAAGGTTTAGCATCACTTGTGAGTGATGATGAATTATCATATGATTATATTATTCCAAATGTCTTAGATCCAAGAGTCTCTAAAGTAGTTGCTGCAGCAGTGGCAGATGAAGCAATTAAGGAAGGACTTGCTAGAGTATAATGAAGGCTGAAATTATTCAGTCTTTTTTCTTGACTTTTTATTACTACAGATGTAGTATAATAATAGATACTACACTTGTAGTAAAGGAGGGAATGCAATGCAAAAATTATCTGAAGCTGAATGGAAGGTCATGGAAGTATTATGGAGTGGAGAATCATTTGGTTTAGGAGAAGTTGTTTCATCTTTACAAGATTCGACACATTGGAGTGCTAATACGGTATCAACGTATTTAACTCGTATGGCTAAAAAGAATCTTGTATTTATTTCACCGACAAAGCCACATCGTTATTCATCTATTTTAAGTAAAGATGATGCACTTAAACAAGAAAGAGATATATTGCTTAACAAAATGTATAAAGGTTCAGTTAGTGACTTAGTAGCTGCTTTTTTAAAAGATTCTACAATTTCTGAAAAAGAAAAAGAATATTTATCTAAACTATTAGATGATATGGAGGTATAGTTATGGTTAATATTTGGGATGTATTAAGTCAAACGATTCATGTATCAATAGTTGCTGGTATATTATTGTTATTGAAGTATTTATTAAAAGATAAGCTTTCACCAAAATGGCAATATCATATATGGATCATATTATTTGTATCCATGCTTATACCAGTTGGTTTGTTTCATGCATATATTGTTCCACAAATCAACGTATTATTAGAAATGTTGAAATCAATTGTAGAATCAAATCTCAATTCTACATATACGAATGCTTATATACCTACTCATTATACCTTTGTATTACCTTATATCATTGCTTTACCTACTAGTATAAC
>JAJQGQ010000269.1 GCA_021200395.1 Erysipelotrichaceae bacterium | reverse complement strand
ATATTCATGATTTAAAAAAATCTGGATATAATATAAAGACAGTCATACAAGATAATGATAACTGTCTTTTAAAAGAGAGAGAAGTTCTCACAATTATTCGTAATTATATCGATATATTTGTTCAGTATACCATTAAAACCAAACATTTTGATATACAATTATATGAACATCAATCTTATCTAACACTTAAATTAACAACTACAAAAAGTAATCAAACAATTGTTATTCCTAAATATAAACAAAGTTTTATCAAAAGAATAAAGCTCAATGAAACTGATAATCAAATAGAACTTATAGTACTATTTAAAGAAGATGACTAATCATCTTCTTTTTCCACCTCTAAGCAACATAACTGGTGTATGATAAGATACAAATATGAAATATATCATGAATTCAATGATCATAAACAATAACATATGAATAAGTATGAGCCCATTAATAATCAGTATATAATCCACAATATCATAAATAGCCATCAATATATTTGCTACAAAGATACTTAACAATAACATCACGATATATGTCTTCCACTTATCCATAAAATTAAGTTGGCATAATCGTTTATTTTGATAGCCACATACCTTAAGTAACATCATACTTATCTTGTTATCATATAAAACATAGATATTATAAATAAAATAGGACAACATAATAACGACCTCGAATATGACAAGATATAAAGGATTAAAATCTTTAATCATACTGACTCTTGCAGAAATATCAATATCTGAAACAATTTCATAATCTGATGATAAATTTTCTACAACATACTCTATATCATTCATGGTTCTTAGTTGAACAATGATATAACTAAAATTCATAAAACTAACATCATATATTTGATTAAATGTATCATTATCAATATAAATACAATTAATATTTGTACTGCTTGGTGAAATAACACCTCTCACATTATAAGTGATATCATTTAATATAATTTCCTGACAATTTGTTTCACGATAAAGCTCATAACTCACAAAACATTCACCATTGCCAAAATCCTTATAAAGATTCTTATTATAGTTTTCAAAAGAATAACAAGGAATAACTGTAACATCATATATTTGATTATCGATACTTATCATATCATCACATTGATAATATTGATATACATTAAGGTTCATGAGATCATAAGTAACAGTATTATAATCTTTTGTTTCTAAGGTTTTACCATCTTTTCTTACTAATCTTATTTCATTATTTAATATGCTTACAAGCTTATCCTGTGAACCGTAATAATAATCATAACTATATATGAGTGAAAACGAAAATAATCCAACAACGATACCTAAAACAATAGCTATCATGATATTAATCATAGATTGAGTATGTGATTTAATTTTATGATAGTAATCATTAATATAAGGTATTATTTGTTCAACTTGTTTTTTATTTTCAATAGTATATAAGTTGTCTTTGATAAGATTTAACTGCTGGTTTTCTATTTTATAAATGCGATCTGCTCTTTGAATCATGAAATCATCATGACTGGCTATTAATACCATCTTATGTAATGTTTTTGATAAATATTCAATTATCTTAAAAACAAGCTCTTTATTTTCATTATCTAAATAAGCTGTAGGTTCATCAAAGATGTAAAGCTTGACATCTTTCATCATTGCACATAGTATAGTCAATCTTTGTCTTTCACCTATTGACATTGTTTTAACGTCAGTATTGATATCTAAATTTAAAGATAAAAGATTCATATATTCATAAATCATATCATCATTTATTTCTTTATTTGCCATTTTTGCAAAAAATAAGATATTTTCTTTTAATGACATATGTTCAAAAAGATAGACATCCTGAAAAATAAAGGCAATATCATTTTGCATAATTTGTGATCTTTTGTTTTGATTGATACCTTTTAACTCAATATTATCGAATATATAAGAACATTTAACATCAGATAATAAACCTATTGTTTCTAATAATGTTGTCTTTCCTGAGCCACTTTCTCCACATATTAAGGTTATACTACCATATGGTATGTCCATATGACCATCTTTAATAAGAATATGCTTATATTCAAGATGAATTTGATCTAATGTAATCATTTTGAATAATCCTTTTCTAATAGAATTTTAATAGAAAATCTTTCTATTAAATATATAATGAATCCTACAATCAACGACGTCACTACCCATACAAAAATATATGTTGTACCATAATCAAAATAACCATAGTTATATGTAATGATTAAACCTGCTATAGATAATAATAAACATATGAAAGTATTAATCATATAGTTTTTACGATAATAGAATGGAATATATTGTGTTAAGGCATTGTTTTTTAATAGTGGGATTTCATGTCTACGCTGATAAATTGAATAAATACCTAAACATAATGTACATACAAAACATATAATAGATATGATTAAGGTATTTGATATCAAAGACATAATAGATTCTAGATCAAAGAATTGTAATGCTGAAGATATACCATTACTTTGATAGTAGACATGATATGATGCATTCATAGCTTCAATATTTTCTTTAACTGAATCACCCATACCTTCTTCACAATAGACAAAATATGCACGGGGATGATATGGATTACCTTCTCCATCATAGTATTTATCATAAAGAGCTTTAACCTCATCAGCTGGCATATATATAATATATGAACTACTATAACCTAAAGTATAATCATCAGAAACATCATACTCACTTGATAACAATGTCCCTGTAACTTCAAATTCTATGTCACCAAGATATATATTATTTTCTTCATACCATTTTACATTATTTAATGTATATAATACCTTTGTTTGGGTGTCATTCAATATTTCCCTGGAAATAGTGATAGGATTTAAGGATGTACATATTGATAAATCATAACCTATATAATCTATTAATTTGAGAGTAACGTTATGAATATCATAGTTTAAATGTTTTTGTAATTCTTCATTAATATATATACCTGATATTGTTTGTCCATTATGTTTAATATTTTGATAAGGATAGTAAGATTGAATAATAATTCCAGTATGTAGTGTCATATCATCTTCGTATGTATATTCATTATCACTTTCTACTAATATATTATTATTTTCATCTAAAACTTGTATTTCTATAGGATTTCCCTGACTAATATAAAAGCGATAATTTAAATCAATATTTTTTATACCATCAATCTTTGATATTTCTGATAATTCTTCATCACTCATGATAGCTTGCGTATCAACAAAATTGGAATCATCTGTTAATTCTTCATTATCACCATTTAAATCCTTATAAAGAATGAGTCCACTGCTATTCGTTGCAGCATACTCTTCATTAATAAAATTAATATAACCTATGACTTTAGAAGATGATAAGGATATCATAATCAAACTTAGACATTCTAATATGATAAGAAAAGCATTTAATAATCTTATCTTATTGTTTTTATATTTATGATAAGATATTTTTTGTATTTGTAAAGGATGAGATATTGTTTCTTTATCTTCACAATTCTTTTGTAAAATAATTTTTTTATCCTTAATGACATATATTTTATCGCTTATATTTAATACTGATTGATCATGAGTTGCTGCAAAGACTGTTTTTCCATTATTGACAAGTTCTTGTAATACATTAAGTATGATTGTTTTACTGGTTGCATCTAAAGAAGCAGTTGGTTCATCTATGATGAGAATATCTTTGTTGACCATTAAAGCTAAAGACAAGTTAAATCTTTTTCTTTCACCAGTAGACAAACATTCAGGTGATTTCTTAATATCAATATGATTTAGATTGACTTTATGAAGATAATCATTTATATCATAACAACCTATATGATACAATTCACTATAAAACTTAAAATGATCTTTAATAGTCATATTAGGAAAATAACTTCCCATTTGATCAATATAAAATATATGATTTTGAATATATTTATCTCTTTGTTGATAATCTAATATTTTATCATCATATAAGATATCTCCATCATAATTATGAATTTGTCCTAATATTAATTTAATAAGTGTGGATTTCCCTGACCCACTTTCCCCATCAATAGAAATAAAATGTCCAGAAGTTATAGTAATTGAAATATTATCAAATATCATCTTATCGAAGATAAGCGTTATATGATTTAATTGAATCATTGAAAAACCTCCCTTTTAGAAAATTTTACATAATAGATTTTCGAAGTAAAGTTTTTCATCATGAAGTACAATTTTGGCATCATAAAAAGCAAGTTCTCACTTGCTTTCAATCAACGCTTTAATAATTAAACCTAAACCAACCGATACGCTGCCAAACATCAATATAAAATCAATCAAACTTGTACTTGTAAACCAAATTGATATATTCATTAATATTGATAATAAAATACCAATCACACTTATAACAATCAATATATAAGGAATAAAAGATTTAGGTTTAATCACTTTCCAGGCAATACCTATAAGTAAAGGTAAAAATATCAAACCACTAGAAACACGATGTCCACCTAAATAGAATCCCCAAAAAGTACGTACATACGTATTTTTAAAAATAATATATACCCCTATACAAAATAATATAATACCTAGAAGTAGATCTCTAGGAGCATGTTCTCTTTTCATAATGACTCCTTATACAATTTCATAAAATAATTGATACATTTGATCCTGTATTTCATTCACATCATTGAGTGCTTCAATAATAGGTCTACCAACAATATGATTATCTTTTTTACATACACAATAACCACTCATGTTATCCAATAATAAATCAACAGCATATTGTCCCATTTGTGAAGCTAAGATACGATCTTCTGGAACTGGAGAACCTCCTCTTTGAATATGACCTAAAACTATAGATCTACCAGAGAATCCTGTTTCGTCAGATATACGCCTAGCTAATTTTTCAACATCTATAATCTTTTCACTTGCTATAATAATAGCATGTCTTTTATTTTGTGTTCTTTCATAATAATCCATCATCTTAACAATATAGTCTTCATCATAACCCGTATTTTTTGTAATAATGAATTCACTGCCACAGGCAATACTAGAATACAAAGCTAAACTATCTTTATTATTACCCATCACTTCAATGACAAAACAACGATGATGAGAACTTGATGTATCTCTTAATTTATTGACAGCATCAACAATGTTATTTAAAGCTGTATGAAACCCTATGGTTTCATCAGTACCATTGATATCATTATCAATGGTTCCAGGAATGCCAACGCAATTCAATCCTAACTGACTTAATTCATAAGCACCACGATAAGATCCATCCCCACCTATCACAATCAATCCTTCAATATCATGTTTATGTAATTGATCTAATGCTTTTAATTGAACTTCTTTTTGTTTGAATTCAGGTAAACGGGCACAGCCCAAAATTGTACCACCACGACTTAGAATTTCAGAAACATCCTGATTTTCTAATAATTTCATTTTTCCTCTTACAAGGCCTTGATAACCATCAATAACACCATAGACTTCTAAACCTTTTTTATTGGCTATACGTGTAATAGCACGTATGGCTGCATTCATTCCAGGAGCATCGCCACCTGAAGTTAATACTGCAATTTTTTTCATTATACCACCTACTCACAATCCTCAGACATATAAATGTAATTGCCTTCAATGCTAAAAGTACATTTATCACTATATGTAGATTTATATAATTCATAGTTAAATTGATCATCACTTAAACGACTCGCTAAATCCTCAATTCTTATATAAATATATCTTCCTTCTTTAGTAATACATTGTAATCTTGTTTCATCGGCTGTTTGAGGAGATAAAACAATATCACTAATTTCATTTTGCATAAGACTAGGTACATCCTTATATTGCTTAGCAAATTCACTGAGCATTTCTGTAGAAGTAAAGTTTTGCACATATGTTAATAGTTTCAACTCACTAGCTTCTTCATCACTTATAGTGACAACTTTACCAGCATCGTTAATCATATAATATTGATTATCTATATATGCATAAGCAATAGCCGTGGCTTCACTAACGCGTATTGTCATACCTCCAAATATACCAATTGAAACAGTTGCTTTTTCAACGGCAGGTAACGTTTCTACTTTTTCTGCTACTTCAGATTTATCAACCAAAAAATACATATATGTTTCATTAACATCGATAACATCTAGCACTTCTTCTTCAGTTGTATATTCTAAACCAGTAATTTTAATTGTTCTAATTCTTGATAAATCACTAAATAAAAATCCAACAACGCATATAACCACTAATAAGACAATCATAACTTTTATTCTTCTTTTTAGTTTTTTTCTTTTACGTTTTTTCAATGTTTTTTTGACTTGATTTTCATCATATTCATTATAAACATAAGCCATAATTATCCCTCCTTAGCGATTTATAAAATAAAAGTTATCCGCATGATGCGGATAACTTTAAACAGCTTTCATGCTTAAGCTGATTTTATGCTTGATTTCATCAAAATCAATAACTTTAGCTGTAATTTCATCACCAACAGATAATTTATCAGCTGGAGATTCTACATATTCATTAGAAATTTGAGATACATGAAGCAATCCATCAATACCTGGTTCTAATTCAATAAATGCACCATAGCTTGTCATTCTAGCGACTTTACCATCTACATTTGTACCAATAGCATATTTATCTTTAGCAGTATTCCATGGATCATCTTCAGAGAATTTTAATGATAAAGAAATCTTATCTCCTTGGATATTCTTAATCAATACTTTAATTTGATCGCCAACTTTCATAATACTCTTAATATCATCTAATTGACCCCAAGACATTTCAGAAATATGAAGTAATCCATCAATACCACCTAAATCTACAAATGCTCCAAAACTTGTAATCTTCTTTACTCTTCCTTCAACGCGATCACCCATTGAAAGCTTTTCTAAGGCAGTTTGCTTCTTAGCTTCTTGCTCAGCAATAATTACTTGCTTACAATCACCAATAATACGATGTCCTGATACATTAAACTCACTTATAACATAAGAAACTTCCTTACCTTGATAAGATGAGAAATCCTTAATATACTTATCAGAAATTAAACTTGCTGGAATAAATACACGATTTCTTTCATAATAAGTAATTAATCCACCCTTAGTAATTTCATTAACTTTAGAAGTCAAAACTGTTTGATTTTCATAAGCTTCTTCTAACACTTTAAGTCCAGCTTCAACTAATAGTTTACGATGTGCCACATAAATCTTGCCTTCTTCAATATGCTTAGAAATAACCTTTACCTGTAATGTTTCTCCAACAACATAATCATATTGAGAAACCATTTCATGTTTTCTAATAATACCTTCAGCTTCTAAACTTCCTATATTTAAAATAACTTCATCTTCTTTTACATTGATAATAGTACCATTAATAACATCTCCAATGTTAGTCTCTTCTAATGATACTTGTTCAAAACTTGTTTCAGTCATATTGTCCTCTTCTTTCATTTTTCCTCATTCATTACTTATTCAATTTTATACTAGTACGAAAGTAATTTAAATTATATAATATTTCAACCAAAATAACAATAGTTGTTGATAATTTTTCTTCATCTTAATTATTATAAAAAAGTGAATAATTTTCATTATCCACTTAATTATTTACACTATGATGACATGTATAACTAGAATCATCAATTCCTTTAAACACATATCCTTTATTTTGATAATACTCTATAATCTGAGGTAATGCTTCTACAGTCGTATCTTTAGCGTCTGTATCATGCATTAATAATACAATACTATTAGCACTACTACTTGTAGAATTCTTAACAATTTTACTTACAGCCACATTGTTTCCTGATGCATCACCACTACTTACATTCCAATCATAATATTCATAACCTTTTTCATGAACAGCTTCAACCAACTCACTCATAATACCATCTTTATATTTTTTAGAAACTGTATTAGATGAACCACCAGGGAAACGAATATATTTAGGAACATAACCAATAATATCTTTAACCATATTACCTATTTTAGTTAAATCTTCAAAATAGGTTTCCTGAGAAGAATAAATAGAATATTGATGACTATATGTATGTAAACCAATAGTATGACCAGCATTGTATGCTTCTTTGATATAACTATTATATTTTTGACCATTACCTGTCACAAAAAATGTTGCTTTAGCATTGTATTTATCTAAAACTTCTAAAATCTTCTTAGTATTTGATGATGGACCATCATCAAATGTCAAATAAACCACTTTACTACCATCAGCTTCTTGTTTCTTTTCTACTGGTTTTTCTTTTACTGTTACTTTTTGTGTATATGTATTTTTGTTACCAGCTTTATCAGTAACTGTATAAGTAACATTATATGTTCCTGCTTTTGATGTGTCTACACTATCACTATCAACAGTAACGGTTGGATTAATATCATGATTATCGATAGCAGATATACCTGACATATAATTTACTGTTCCATTAACATAGATTGTTATATCCTTTAAACCTGTAATAGTAGGTGCTTCAGTGTCTTTAAAAACATTAAGATTCGCTGTGGCTTCTGTTATATTGCCCGAAGTATCTTCAACAACCACAACTATTTCCTGGTCACCTTCTTGTGTAAAATCATATTCTTCTTTAAAATATTTTTTAACTTCAGTATCATCTGCAACAATATCAATAAAATCATCAACTGTGACTTCATCACCATAATCAATATTGACATCTTTAAGCGATAATGTTGGTGCTTTTGTATCTACAACATCTATATTTAATGCGTATTCCTTGTCCTTAATAGTATATATAATAGAATATGTCCCTAACTCAGACATATTAACTTGAGTAGAATCAATAGTAATATCCTCTTTTTCACAATTTTTTAATTCATCTATATAAGCATATGGATCTAATTCACTATTTATTTCAACAGTTGCAGATGAAACAAATGTAATGGAAATTGATAGTTTTGTGTATAATACAATACTACCTATAATACATATCAATAATACAGCCATAATTGCTATTATTTTAAATCTATTTTTATTTATTTTCTTCATATTTTCTCCCCTAAAACACATGCATTAAAAAAATCCCAAACATCATACCACCAACCAGCAAAACATAAATTAATTTATTAATCATGATTTCACCTCTATGTTATTATACACAATTTTTATGGAAAAGATGTGAAAAATGATTTTAATTGTAAAAATAGCTTACATGATAAAGATACAATGGTCTCCTAAAAAAAATATTGACTAAATCAATATTTTTTGTAATTATTGTGCACTTTCACTTGATTCTTCTATAGTTTCATCTGTTGATTCTTCAGAAGTTTCATTAGATGATTC
>JAJQGQ010000148.1 GCA_021200395.1 Erysipelotrichaceae bacterium | reverse complement strand
CTTTTTTGAAGCATGTTAAAGTTATATTCTTTTTCTAATTTTTCAGAAAAACAAACAACAAATTTTCTTTCGTCAAAATGTTCATCAATTTTATAGTTTTCTTTTTTGCTGAACACATGTACAAATTTTTCAGCCATTGTTATGAAATATCCTCTATTCCATGATATATACTTGAATAAAATTCTTTCATATCAGTAGTAGAAATAATCTCATGACATTCATCTAATGTATCATACCATAAACGAGCTTTCTTCCATGGTACTTCGCTATGTGTCATAATTTCTAACGTATCGGCACCATAACATCCATAGGTTAACCATACACTTTCTAAGAAATCATCATCGTTGATATTAGTAATCTTTACTATATCAGACGGTAAATCATCTAAGGTAAGCTCTCTAATTTTAGAGCCCTTAAGCAACTCGAACAACTTGACATTAACAGGGCCATGAATCCACGCTTCAAATTGACAATCTCTAATTAAGTTTCCATTTCTAATTGCTTGATCCCAAGCAAAAGCATAATAACACAATTTCTGTAATCTTTTATGTGGCATTGGTTCTTTTTCTAAGAACCAGCCAGCAATATCAAAAATGCTGTATTTTCCTGCCATAGTTTTCTCCTTTTACATTTTTGAATAATGAACATTGCTTGTTCATTGTATACTATTGTGTTTCAACCATCCATGTACGTAGATTATATCATATTAAATGTAATATTGCAATATGAGAATTTATATTCAATACAATTTAAAATGGATAGTTAAATAAAAAGACCTGATGCATGAAATATTAAATTTTTATAATCTTTTATGTGGCATTGGTTCTTTCTACCAACAAAAAACTCACGAAATATCGTGAGTTTATCATCTTATTGAGCTTTAGAGACAGCTTCTAAGATAGCTGATAAGTTAATTGTACAAGAGCTTGTTAAGTCTTCGCCAGTTGCATAACCACTTTCATCTGTTTCTGTTGCAGTGATTTCATCAACTGTTTTACCTACGCAATATTCTTCAAAAGCAGCAGCTTGTTCATACCATTCGCCACCACCATCAATATTACCTAAGCTAGCAGAATAATCTTTCATACCATAGTCATCGCCACGTTCTAACTTAGTTTGTAAAGTTTCACCTTCATTGTCGATTTGAGCGATATCTAAGATAGCTGTAACAACTTTACTATCAGAATCTAATGCAAATACAATCATGTTTGTATCTAAAGTTGTTTCATCTTCAATTGTCATTGAACGACCCATAACAATGCTATCAGCTTCAGTGTCTTCTGCATTTTCACATGCTTTTGTCGTAGCTTCAATGAAATCAGTGACATGAATTGTACAAGAACTTGTTAAGTCCTCACCAGTTGCATAACCATCTTCGCTTACTTCAGTTGCTGCAACTTCATCACTTGTTTTACCGATGCAATATTCTTCAAATGCTTCAGCTTGTTCATACCATTCGCCACCATTTTCAATATTACCAAGGCTAGCAGAATAGTCTTTCATACCATAGTCATCGCCACGTTCTTCTTTAGTTTGTGTGTATTCACTATCAGTGCCAGGTGTAGATTGAGCAACATCTAAATCAATGTATTGAATAACACCATCACTATCAAGCCCTACAGCTACAAATGTTGTAGAGATCTCTCCATCTTCTACAGAGCTAACAACACCTAAACCAACTTTTGCATAAGTTGCAGCTGTTGCAGAGTCGCTCTTACATCCTACTAAAGCAGTTGCTACAAGTGCAAATGCAGCTAATGTACTTAATAATTTTTTCATTATAATACTCCTTTCATTTATTTATCTTTAGTATATAACTTTTTTTCACAAAGTTCAATACAACTTAGAAAGATTAGCGTTGACTAACAGCAATTGTTTTATCAACCTAATAATAATTTATTTGTTTAGTTTTATCACTATTCATTGTATAATAAAAGAGAGGATGTGATTAATATGAATTTAGGCAATGCAATGAAAACATTACAATTATTTAAGAAAAAAGAAGAACTTAAAGAAATGTATACACCCTGGGGTGAAAACATTGATGAAAATCATATTTTAGAAGAATATCCTAGACCTCAAATGCGTCGTTCTAATTATACAATGCTTAATGGTTTGTGGTCTTATGCTTTTAGTAAACATGTTGATATGCCTGATAAATATGAAGGTGAAATATTAGTTCCTTTTTCTCCTGAATCAATATTATCTAAAGTCAAAAGACAATTACAACCACATGAATATTTATGGTATAAAAAAGAATTTGATGAAGACTACAAAGAAAATAAAAGAATGATATTACATTTTGGTGCTGTTGATCAAATATGTGATATTTATATGAATAAAGAAAGAATACTTCATCATATTGGCGGTTATTTGCCTTTTGAATTAGATGTAACAGATTATTTATTAGCACATAATGAATTGGTTGTTTGTGTACAGGATTTTTCAGATAAAAGTTATCATGCCAAAGGAAAACAAAGATTAAAAAATGGTGGCATGTATTATACCGCACAAAGTGGTATTTGGCAAAGTGTTTGGTATGAATGGGTTGATGATATTTATATGGAGGATGTCCATATTATTCCTGATTATGATCAAGATCAAATTAAAGTTTGTATTGATACAAATATATCTTTACATACCCAAGTAACTTTTCAAATTGATGATCAATCACCAATAACCCAGGATTTAACCCATGAAAATATCATACCTGTAATGCATAAAGTATCATGGACACCTGATTATCCATATTTATATCATCTAAAGATTAATTTAGAAGATGATGAGGTCATTTGTTATTTTGCCATGCGTTGTTTTACGCTTGAAAAAGATGAACAAGATATACCACGTATTTGCTTAAATCATCAACCTATATTTTTACATGGTGTTTTAGATCAAGGTTATTATAGTGATGGTTTATATACAGCTGCTAGTGATGAAGCAATGATTAATGATATCCAACAAATGAAAGATTTAGGTTTTAACACGATTAGAAAACATTGTAAAATAGAACCACCAAGATGGTATTATCATTGTGATCATATGGGTATGATTGTTATGCAGGATATGGTTAATGGAGGCGAAGCCTATCATACCTGGTATGTGACTTATATGCCAACATTATTGAAACAAACACAAGGTTTTTCCGATAAATTATCTTATTTATTAGCAAGAGATAACGAAACTGGTAAACAGGAATTTGAGCAAGAATGTTTGGATACCATTGATGCTTTGTCTTATTTTCCTAGTATTGCCTGTTGGGTATTGTTTAATGAAGGTTGGGGACAGTTTGATACAAAACGCTTAACAGATGTACTAAAAGAAAAAGATCCTACGAGATTGGTTGATTCTAGTAGTGGATGGTTTGATCAAGGTTGTGGTGATTTTAAAAGTGAACATCATTATTTTGATGAACCTACAATTACTCAAGATGACCGTGCCTATTTATTATCGGAGTATGGTGGATTTATATTAAAGGTTGATGGTCATGTGAGTGTTGAAGCGAGTTATGGTTATCAAACATATGAAAATAGTAAAGATTTACAAGCGGCTTTTAAAAGCTATAAGGATAATATACTTAAACCGCTTATTCCTAAAGGATTATGTGGAGCTATATATACACAACTAAGTGATATTGAAGAAGAAATTAATGGTATACTCACTTATGATCGAAAAGTGAATAAATTCAAATGAAAAAGGTCTTTTTAGACCTTTTTGCATTCTGCTAATAATTGATTTACTTTATCTAATTGTTTTTGATAATAAAAATACACATTCACTTTATCCTCATATATCTCTTTAGCATCTTCTAAATAAAACTCTGCAGAATCAATATTCTTATCAACACCTATACCCTTTAAAAAACATTCACCTAATCTTAAAAACACTTCAGGATATTCATCTTCAATATTCTTATCAAAAAGAAACTTATAAATCCTATAATATAAATCAAAAGCCTTCTCTTCATCTTTATCTACAAAATCACCATAACGATAAAAATCAGCAATTTTCATATTACCTTCAATACATCCAGCATCAGCGGAATCCATAAAATAATCAAAACCTTTTTGTTTATCAACTTCAACACCTCTACCATAATAGTAACAATAACCCAAATTACACATAGCCTGACCATTGCCTAATTTAGCAGATTGTTGATAATAATCTATAGCTTTTAAAAATCCTTCTTTCGTTTATTTTTGATATTCTTGTGCACCTAAATTTAATAATTTATCTGACTCATCCATATGTCTACCTCTAATCATCATTTCTCAAATCTTTTTCTTCATTAATATATCGAATCGTTTCATCCAAACCATGATCAGCCAAATAATGAAGCAACTCTTCTAATATTTCTCTAGTCTTGGGATGCATAATATAACTATGCTTGCCACCTTCATAATAAGCTAAAGCATCTTGATCAGTATAACTATCTCCATTATAAATCATACTAGCAGCGACACGATCACAAAACATTTCTAAAATATAACGATTAGGCATCTTAGCAGCTGTCACACCCTTACGTGTCATATCCACCCAAAATTCCCAATGATGCTTATTTCTACCTTTATGATGCAACCAAGCTAAAGAATACCCCTTTTCATCACGTTCTGCTGAATTAGGTGATCTTGTTCCTTGATAATACTTTGCCCCAGTATAAAATTCTGTCCATGAATACTTTGATAAATCATGCAGTAAGCCTTGTTTATATAGTTTTACTCTAAAACAAAGTTGTCCTACTTTAATTTTATGTTTTGTAATTGTTTTAAAGTGTTGTATTGGTTTCATCTTATCACCCATGTCTATTATAACGAAATTATCATAATTTTCAATTCAATGTCTATTTTTTTCATTCATAATACTTTATTTTTTTTAAATCAGTGATATAATGGATGAAATAGGAGGTGCATTTCTATGCCTTTAAAGATTGATATTCAAACAAATATTAATGATCATGATTTAACAATTGAAAAATGTACTGAAATTATTACGATATTACAGAAATGTTACAAAGACATGAGAAAAGAAACATATTCTCACTTTCTAAGTACGAAATCACTGATGCATTCTTTGGTCTTTGCATTAGTCATGTATGTATTTTACTTATTAACAGAAGATATGTTCTTTATCTATCTTATGCCTATCTCTGTAGCCTTATCGATGTTAACATCTATTATCAGTGCTGAATATATGACAAAAGTCACTCGTAAACAAATCTATAAACAAGTACAACACTATAAACAAAAACGTGATGCACTTTTAAATAAACAAAAATTTGAAGCTTAAGACTACGTTTCCGTAGTCTTTTTATTATAACTGTCTACTAAAATCCACCTTCATTATATGCTCTTGCAATAACATATGAAGGTTCATAATAAGCACTACCATTGTAGTTATCAATTGTTTCACAAATTTCATTATTATATACACGAATGATTCCTGATACATAATCTTCATCAGGTAATGCTGTATCTACAATCAATCTTGAGTATACTTTTCCCATATCTAATTCAGATGGAATCTTATCACACAATTCTTTATCTACAATAGTAATATCAAAATCACCTTCATTTAATTTATATTCATTAATCCAATCTTCCTCAACCTGTTCTGGATTTGAACTATGTAATACATTGGCAACACTTATTAAATGATAAAGCTCATCATAACCAATAGCATTAACAACATATTTGTTATGTTGATGAAGTTTTCTTGCTACTCGTTCAATCATATAACACACATAAAACAAATCATTTTCAACAATTTCTTCGTCTTCAAAATACTTATTTGTCATAAAGAATAGCTCCCTTCATATTTTATTTGCTTTAAAGCCTTTTCGCTACAAAATACTATTTGGTGAGTTGGATATTTAAACTTAACTAATTCCCAGAATGCTGTTCTGGAAATATCGCCTTTTACAAAGTCTTCAACATAATTCCATATTGTATCATCTGCCATTGGACCTTCAACAATATCATAATCATGTTTAAGTCCTCGACGACAATCAACTATAAAATCCAACCATTCTTCACTCATTTCGTCAAATTGAATCATTTTTAAATCATGATTTTCGTCATAATCATAAATATTAACAATATGAGCATTTCTTTTTGTAGTAGCCCATCGTTTTGCTTTTTTTCTATGATTGTACAATAAAAGCCATAACCAAAATCTTTATAATGACCATTGGTAAAAATTCTGGGATTTTTTACTACCACATTACTACCATGATACAATTTCATTACAAGCACTCCTTTCACATTTATTATCTAGCCAATGAGTTCCTCTAATGTCTTTCTCACATTATGAGCAGCATCCTCTTGTATTTCAATAATTCTAGCTCCTTGATTTCTTGCGACTTGTCTTAAGTCAACAGCAATCGCTGTATGATATGAACAACCAATAACAATCAATACATCACCAGGTTCTAAATCATAGCACATAGCATATGCTTTTGAATAGTTTGGTGCTGGATCTCCATATAATACTGGTTTATTATATAATGACCATGCTATATCCATTTCATCATCTTCAGGTAAGCCACCATGTAACTCTAAAGCATCACTACCAGCAGCTTTGTGTAAACCATCAATATTCATTGTGATAACTGGAATATGATATTCTGCTAGGGCATAATGAGCATCATTAGGCTTAGCACCATTCATATTGGCTTTTAGTTGTCTTACAACTTCATTATATTCTTCATGATGTGTTTCAGCATAACTTCTAAATAACTTTTCTCTAATATCAGGACGTTCCATGAAAGTTGGAATATTACTTTGCTTACTAATTCCAGCTCCTGTAAATGCAATAATCTTCATATGTATCACTCTCCTAGTACTATTATACTACTTACAGCAAATTAAGGCAATTTTTATTTAACATCAAAATACTCCTTTTCAATTTCCCAAAATGGTTTAACTAACGGTTGATTGGTAACATGCTCACCAATCATCTTTTCCATCCACACCATACTATACCATCTGTTAAATTTATAGCCACATTGATGAAATTGACCTACTAGCTTATAACCTAAGTGTTCATGAAATTGAACACTATTTTTATCTACATATTCATCATCTTGATTAGGATAAGTAATACATGCATTAAGATTTGTAATACCTTGTAGCTTTAATAAATCTTCCATAGTGTTATATAATTTTTTTCCTATTCCTTGTTTTTGATAATGAATATCTATATAAATAGTCATTTCTACTGACCAATCATAAGCTGCTCTTGCTTTAAAAGTATTAGCATATGCATAACCTACAATTTTATTATTTATTACTGCTACAATATATGGATATTTATTAAGGATAGTAGTAATTCTGTATTGAAATTCTTGTAGTGTTGGTACATCATATTCAAATGTAATAGCTGTATTTAACACATAATAAGCATATATATCTAATAATTCCTGTGCATCATTGATGGTAACTGTACGTATTTTCATTTTATCACCCCATTTTATATAAAAAGCTCTCAATTTGAGAGCTTTATTCACTCGAATCGTTCGTTGTAGTGCTTGCATCACTACTTGTATTATCACTCGAACTTGAATCTAATGAAGTACTTGTATCTGTTGATGTACTAGAATCAGTTGATGTATCCGTACTTTCTGTCGTTTCTTCAGTTGTTTCTTCAACCTTCTTAGTTCCTTTTAAAACCACACGATCATGAGCAGAATAATAACTATAAGCCTCTTTAGTTGTAGAAACAAGTTCACCATTTTTATAAACTGTTCTATATGTTTGAACCTTAGCTCCATCGCTACCTGATGTTTCCACTTTTTCTGTACCTTCTGCTAAAGTATTATCATTTTTATAAGTGACTTTTCGAGCAACTGTCGCTAATTTTTCATATGTAAATTCTACTGTTGTATCTTCTAAATCTGTACCATAAATTTGTACTGTTAAATAATTACCACTATAAGATGTGACAATCTTAATTGGATAATCTGTATCATTTGTAAACTTAAAATCAGGACCACCCCATGAAACTGTAGCATCTTTACCTAATGGTACATAACTAGAAATATAAGTATGATTGGTTCTTTCTACGACTTCTAGATTAGCTAGCACCACGGCATTATATAAAGTAGATGATGCTTGACATACACCTCCACCAATTTCCTGAACTGTTTCACCATTTAAATAAGCTGATGCATAGCCAAAACCATTAGCTTCGGTACGCTCTCCAACTGTATCATTAAATGAGAATGTTTCACCTGCCAATAAAATAACCTGGCATTTTTCAGCTGCTAACTTAACATTCGTTCTTCTAGCAGAAGTACCACTTACATAAGTCGTATATTCACCTATAACTTCTCTAAACAAATTTTCTTCTAAATCTTGAGCATCAACATCAGCCTTAATAATTGTTGCTTCAATGCTAAACTCAGCTCCTTCTTTAGCCTTATCATAAGCACTTTGAGCTGTTTCTAGATCAAAAGTTGCACCATTTGTTTCAGCTACTATTTCATAATTATAATCTTCATCTAACTTTAATGTTGCATTTTCGCCACCACTACTTAATTCTTCATACAATGTATCCATTTCATCTTCATCTAATGAACTTGTTACTAGATTAACCACTATAGAAGAATTAAAGCTATAAGTATCTAAAGCATCATGAGCTTGTTCCATTAGCTCTTCCTGATCAGTTTTTTTACCAGAAGTTCCCTTTGTAAAGACAACTTCATCATCGCCTACTTCATAAGTTGTAACGACTTTCGTATCATAGTTTAATATATCTGTATCTTCTATGGCTGCTAATAAAACTTCATCATCAATATTGATAGGTGTATAATAATCATTACCAAATAAATAGCGATAACCTTTCATGAGAAAATGACTACTTACTTCATCAGAAATTTCAGCAACACTTTCACTAATATTAATAGTTACTTTATCATTCAAATCAACAACATATTCTTGTTCATCAATAGTAAATGTTAATACCAGATTCTCACTATCTTCTTCATATTGGCTCGTTAAAGCTTCAACAGCCTCATCTTGGCTCATTTGACCTACTTTTAATCCATTTATAGTCGTATTAGTCAAAAAATCATTAGAACCCGCTAATAAACATAATATCAAATAAATAACCAATAACAATATAACTACTGCTATAGGAATAATATAAATATGTTTTTGTATATATAATTTTAAATCGTTCATTATTATCACCAAACTTCCTCCATAAATAATATACCTTAAAATTTTCAAAAACAAGTCATTTCACAAAAAATTGTTATCATCCCATAATTCTCGCCAATACTATGCTAAACTATTTTTATATCATCGATTAAATTACATCGATTAACGCGAAAAAATTTTCAATTTTAGTAAAATCTGACATAATCCTGCTTTTTATAGTAAAATAGTAACAGAGGTGGATACCATGGATGAATTTTTAAGAGATATAAACACCATGCTATTTAAAGA
>JAJQGQ010000282.1 GCA_021200395.1 Erysipelotrichaceae bacterium | reverse complement strand
AGTTCATATAATAAAGAACGATTATTAATTGAAGTAATTCGTTATAAAAATAAATTACCCTATGACTATTATAAAGAAATCATTCATTCATATAGAAATATTATCAATGATCTAGATATACAACAAATTGAAGATTATGCAACTCTATTACCTAAAAGTAGTATGGTTATAGAAACACTTCGGACGGAGGTGTTTTGATGGTATATATTAAGGATTTGATAAAGAAAACTATTGAAGAAGGATATGAAGATGAGAATGCTGATTCTAAAGTATGTCAGGATATTGTATTACATGCTATTGCAACCAGCTCTTTAAAAAATCATGTTACTATTAAAGGTGGGGTAGTTATGAGAAGTATTTCTCATAATGTTAGACGCGCAACACGCGATATTGACATCGATTTTATCAGATATTCTTTAAGTGATGAATCGATAGTTCGCTTTATTGAGGAATTAAATGGTGTTGATGGATTGAGATTTTCCATTTCAGGAAAAATCGAAGAATTAAAACAACAGGATTATCATGGAAAAAGAGTTTATGTGCATATTGAGGATAGCCATAGTGATTTTGTTGAAAGCAAGATTGATTTTGGTGTTCATAAGGATCTTACTATTGATCAAATTGAATATTGTTTCGATGTTTGTTTAAATGATGATGGAGTATATTTGCTTATGAACTCCATGGAACAAATGTTCACCGAGAAACTAAGATCATTATTAAAGTTTGGAATGTTCTCTAGACGTTATAAGGATATTTTTGATATGTATTTTTTAATTGATAAAATGGACAAAGATCGATTAATGAAATGTTTTGAAAAGTATATTTTCTTAGATGAA
This sequence comes from Erysipelotrichaceae bacterium, assembly GCA_021200395.1. GTDB lineage: Bacteria > Bacillota_I > Bacilli_A > Erysipelotrichales > Coprobacillaceae > JAJQDJ01. Next base: position 8,639 of record JAJQGQ010000282.1, on the reverse strand, counting down.
GGTATGAGAGAAAATAATATGGATGATATTATTAGAAGAGTTAATAATACATTTAAAAACAAAACATATGAAAACACATTGAAAACTTCAAGAAGAAATTGGGTCAATGAAAACATTGATGTTATTTTAACATCAATATTAGATTTTCTGCATAGTTTAAATGCTTATATAATTACCAATTAATTAGAATAATCTTTAAAATCAATATATTAAGTTATAAGAAGGACAGTTTGTTTGAACTGTCCTTCTTATATCAAACGCTACTATTTTATTGCTTTTTTATAATTGTAAATTCCCCAAATAGTCATTATATGTCATTGATACGATTTCGATACTAAAAAATAAAAGAAATCATACTAAGAAAAAACATTCCTGAAATATCATCATTCATCTTCAAACATCAAGTCAATACTCTTACCATCTTCTCCCAAATAAGTTTGGTTGAAGATTTTTTGAGTATTCAATAAATATTGCTTAGCATTGATAAGCGATGGCGAATAGTGAGTTAACCATAATTCTTTTACGTTTGCTTTCTTTGCTAAAGTAGCTGCTTCACTAAACATCATATGTTTCTTTTGGATAGCTTTTTCTTTTTTATCTTCATCACCATACATACCTTCACATATAAATAGATCAGAATCTTTAGCAGCTTCAACTATTGAACGAACTGGTCTACTATCTGTACAATAAGTCATCTTTAATCCTTTACGTGGATTTCCCAAGACCATATCAGGTGTATATGTGATATTGTTTTCAACAATGGTTTCACCATGTTGAAGTTTATTCCATAATGATAAAGGCACATTGTTTGCTTTGGCTTTATCTTTGTCAAAACGTCCCTGACGTTTGACTTCTATCGCATAGCCATAACATAACACTTTATGATCAATTTTAAAGGCATGGATATGATATCCATTGATTTCAAAGTATTCATCTTTTTTATTGATTTCTATACATTGAATGGGAAATGGTAGTTCAGGAGCAATGATACATAATGATTGCACAACTTTCGTAAGACCAATAGGACCTATCATAATTAATGGTTCAACTCTATTTGAATTCGCAATAGCCAATAATAATCCTGGTAATCCACTAATATGATCAGCATGAAAATGGGTAATACATATAATATCTATTGATTTAAAATGTCTATCTGCTTCTTTAATCGCTATTTGTGTGCCTTCACCACAATCTATTAATAAACTACTTCCATTATATCTTAACATACATGATGTTAACCAACGATTAGGCAAAGGCATCATGCCTGATGTTCCAAGTAAACATACATCTAACATAGTCTCACTCCTCACATTAATTAAAATCATAAACACTGATAGTATATCTATCAGTTTTATCTGGATACTGTGCCAAATTAACTATATGTGTTCGAATGGTATCTTCAAATAAATTTTCTACAGTATGTATATTTGAAAATTGTGGTTGATTCTTTTGTATTTCTAGTATTTCTTTTAAGCGTTCAATGCCTTCTTTAGATATCGTGAACTTACCATCATGTTTATCATGACATAGTTTTAAAAATAATTGGATAAGTTCATCAGTAGAAAAATCATTAAATAATACTGTTGTTGGAAATCTTGGTTTTAATGATACATTATCAAGATAAGGAATAATTTCATTTTCTTGTCCAGATAATATAATAATCAGATTATTTTTATATTTATCTGTCATATCTAATAATATATTTGTATATGCATTGTTAGAAAGTAACAATTGTGCATCTTCAACAACTAAAATACCACCTATAGCTTTTTCACAATAATTTGATAAAGAAGAATTATTCAATTCATATGGTTTAATAGAGATGACTTTTGGTGTTTTAATCACACCAATGCTATAAAGCATTTGCCCAAATAACTCAGATACTGTTGTTTTTCCTGTACCTGAACGACCTAAAAACAACATATTCATATACATAGAAATTTCCATATTCTCTTCTTTAAAGAATTGATATATAGCTATTGTTTTCTTTATTTGTGTTTTAGCATCATTAATTCCAATAAGATTATCAAGTTCATGAACTAAATCATCATAAGACTTTACTTTATTTTGTATGATGATATCTTCACTAAGAATGCATCTTTGTGTTGGATGATGCTTAAGAGCTTGTTGTTTAACTTTTTGATAGGTATCTCTAACAACTCTTGCATTACCGAAGTCTTCTTCTAGACGTGCTGAAGCAAAGAATTGTTTTAATAATGGTATTGCTTCTCCACTAAGTTCATAGTTATCTTCGTTGCATAATTTTGTAAATATTTCCGTTAATTCATCATCGGTATAATCCTCAAATTCTATAACTTTATATATTCTTGATTTCATACCTGGATTACTATGAATGAGATTTTCCATTTCCTTGGTATAACCTGCAAATATAACAATCAACTTATCACTATTGTTTTCCATCTCTTGTAATAATGTTCCAATACATTCATCTTTAAACTTATCACTAGATGATGGTTGATTCTTATCAGGAGCTATCAAATAAGCCTCATCTATAAACAAAATACCACCATAAGCATCTTCACAGGCTTTTTTTGTTTGTGGAGCCGTTTGCCCTATATATTGAGCTATAAGATCACTTGCTGAAACAATCTTTACTTTATTCTTTTCTATTATACCTATAGAATATAAAATATCTGCAGCTAATCTTGCAACTGTTGTTTTACCTGTCCCTGGATTACCTGAAAAGACCATATGTAAAGGGTTCTTCTTTCGATCTAATTCACCATATTTGGTAAGTAAACTTAAATCTTTAAAAGCTTCTTTAACTGACGATAAACCTATGAGTTGATTTAATTGTTCAGTTGCTTCTTCAAAGCTTTTGGTTTTATGATAGGCTGGTATACAATCTTCATGGAATACTTTATCATTGTAGTTGTTTCCAATATAGTTCGTTACAATATCGTTGTATAGTGTTTCAGCAAAGGATTTGTTTTTTAAAGAACTATTAGGATAAACATTGATAATATAATCTTTTATACGATTATTAAAGTTACTAGTTGTTGTATATCGATGGTCTTCAATATAAATCATAAGATAATTATATATTTGATCATTATCCATATTAGGAATCATCATATGATGATTAAAAGTATGATTATAAAAGACTTCGTCTTTCATAAATCTATTCTTTAATATATTGTCTGGTGAACATATAATAAATGTTAATGATGAATCATTAATAGCATAACTAATATCCTTCCATATATTATCATACTTATGATGAGCTCTCTTAGATTCCTGTGATTGATCATCAAACTCTACACAATCCATAATAACAATCATACCATACTTATATTCTTTATATTCTTCTAAGATTTTTTGATAGTTCTGGACAAAATAATTTTCATCACATATACGACATTTATTATTGATACCATTATAATTCATTTCTTTTTGAATAATACTAATCAAATCTTCTATACGATCATTATCACCATGAAGCATCATATTATAACGAATAGTTTCATGTGTGTTTGCACGATATTTAATATAATTATTAATCGTATTAAAATCTTTATTAGATAAATGGAAATCTTCTAATTTTTCTATTCTTTTATTACTTTTTTCAAATAAGTTTAAGACAACAGCATCTTCATCATCAACTTCTTTAATTCCATAACCTTGTTTTTGCATTTGTTCTAGCATTTTTATTGAAGATTGATGATTATGTTGAGCTGATTTAGAAAAATAATCATAAGCTTTAGAATAATCTTGTTTTACATATTTACCATAATAATACATTTCACCAAGATTATAACAACCATAATCAGAACCTAACTGATAATCTTTTACATAAAGATTAAAAGCATTCTGATAACTTTGTTGAACACCATTGCCATTTTCATAACAAATACCTAGATTATTATAAAGCGTTCCTAAATCAATTCTATCAATAAACACACTATCAGACTGTTCAATAGCTACATTAGCTCTTTCATACCAATAACCTGCTTTTGATAAATCTTCCTCTACACCACAACCAAACGCATAAGCTAAACCAAGACGATACATAGCATAAGCATCTCCTAGTTGAATAGCCTGATTAAACAATTCAATAGCTTTTTTATAATCTTTTTCCACATATATACCTACATAATAACATCTACCAAGTCTACCAATAGCACTCGCATGATTCATTTTGGCTGCTTTTTCAAACCATGTAAATGATGCCTTATCATCTCTATTGATTCCTGCAATATTTTTAGAATAGGCAAGTCCTAATTTATACATAGCATCGCTTTCACCCTTTTGAGCAAGAGCTTGATATAATTGCAAGGCATATTGATAATCTTGTGTATCTTTTTTTGAATAAGTTTTGTTGTAATTATCAAAATATAATTCTTTTAAAATAGCATCAGCCACATAGTACATAGATTTATTGTGACCTTTATTAATACAATCATTTAATAATTCATTACCTTCTTTTTGTTTAGTAACACAGCCATATTTATGTCCATTTAAATAAATATCCGCTAATTCGTATTGACTATCCAAATACACAATTTTTTCATCTTGGGTTAAAGTTTGTATTTTATTCTTTAATTCAAGAATAATCGCTTGGAAGGCTTTAATAGCTTGATCAATGATTTTTAATTGATATTTATAAAGAAAAGCTATATTGTATTTTCCATATATATATCCTCTCGTTGCTGCTTGTTCATAGTATTTTAAAGCATTTTGATCATCTTTATAATAGAGTTGATATATAATGCCTGTTCTATTATAAGCTTTCACTTGATGATTTCCTAAAGAAATAGCTTTTTTATAATAGGTCATAGCTAATGGGTAATCAACATTAGTTCCTCTTCCTTGATCATACATTTCTGCTAAATGGAATGTTGCGAAAGGATGGTTCATATTAGCAGCTTTTTGATAATATCGAAATGCTTTTTGATGATCAGAAGATTTATAACTGTTATTGTAATAATTACCTAAATTATTCATACAATCTGTATTCCCAAGAGAATCACCATATTCAAAATATTTAATAGCTATTTTTTGATTTTTAGGTACTCCCTGTCCAAGAGAATACATATATCCCAATAAAAAACAAGCTTGTCCATTATATTGATATATTTGTCTTAATATTGTTAATGCATTTTTATAATCAGCATTATCATAATATCTTTTAGCTATTTCATATTCTTTATCACTATTCATTTTACTATTCCCCATTCTTTTCATTAAAATCAATTATAACTCAATATCAGACTGATATGTCCTCAATATTATATCATTAAATTTATATAAAAAGTATTGAAAATCAAGATTTAAGCTATCTTATATCAAAATATAAATTTATAAAAATATTCTAAAAGAACTTTTGAATGTATAAAAATCATGTATAATGGATGTAATGGGAGGTATTATATGAAGATTGAAGTGAGAGATTATACTTATGAAACAATGCCTGATTATACAGACAACGTAGAAGGGGCTAAAGAGATAATAATGAACGGGGATGAAGTCAGTGTTGATTATATACCTGATGTTGTATATGATCATAAAGATGGTGTTAATCTACATTTACAAATATTAGTTCCTAAGTTATACAATCAATCCAAGATATATCCATGTATTTGTTATGTACAAGGATCTGCTTGGAGAAAACAGAATTGTTATAGAGAATTAGTAAATTTAGGTAAATTAGCTGCTAGGGGATATGTAATTGCTGTTGTAGAATATCGCCATAGTGGTATTGCTCATTTTCCTGCACAAATTATTGATGCCAAAAATGCTATTCGATTTATGAAGGCACATAGTGATGAATACAGTATCAATAAAGATGATATGATTATTATGGGAAATTCTTCTGGTGGTCATATGTCTTCTATTGTTGGTATGACTGCTAAAACTGATAAGTTTGATGAACCTATCAATGATGAAACTTGTTATGTTAAAGGGATTATTAATCAATATGGTGCCGTTGAAGTAACATTGGAAGATGGCTTCCCTACAACACCTGATCATCAATTACCAACAAGTCCTGAAGGCATGTTGATGGGATATAATATTAGAGAAAATAAAGAAAAAGCTGAAATAGCGAATGCTAAAACATATGTGAATGAAGATTTTAATGCTCCTATGCTTATTATGCATGGAACAAAAGATACATTGGTATTTTGTCAGGAAAGTGTCAACTTATATAATGCGTTAAAAGAAGCTAATAAAGATGTTGAGTTGTATTTTATTAGACATGCCGATCATGGTGGTCCTGTTTTCTTCAAAGATGAAGTATTGGATGTTATAGATAAGTTTATACAAAGATGTTTATAGGAAAAAGAATATGGAAAAAGAATATGTAGAAGCAAAGCAAGAAAAAGATTTTTATCAGGTGTTTTATCAAAAAGATGATGATATCTCAAATTTGATAAATTTATTGGAAACGTTGGATACAAATATGTCAATAGGTTGGAGAAAATCTAAAAAGATATTTATTGGTTGGTGGGGTAGAATAGGTTACTTTTATCCTAAAAAAGAAGAATTCATTGATGCTTTTGACCATGAAACATATCATTGTGAAGTTTGGCATTATTCTGATTTATCACAAAAAGATACAGTACCTGGTGTAGAAATACACGGTAAGGGTTCTAGACCTAATCCAGAGAATGAAACAAATGTTGTCATTATGAAAACTGTTAGTGATGTAAAAACATTTTTAAGTCAAGCTCAAACAGATGCAAAATTGTTTGCACCTGATACCAATTTTGAATTATATGGTTCATTAGATACAATGATACGCTTACACACTGCTCATGATATAGCAAATAATGAATATTTATTACTTTGTGTAGATGATGAGGCTTAATATATATTTATTGTAGAAATATAAATGCAGATAATCGTTATGATTATCTGCATTTTCATTAAAATTCATATTTTTGCATTTGCTGGATTGTTTTCTTACAACCTTCTAATGTTTCATCAATAATTTGTTGGACTGGTTTAATTTCTTTAACTAATGGTGCAATTTGTCCTGCCATAACAGCGCCATTTTCCATATCACCATTAACCATCGCATTCTTTAAAGAACTGGCAGCTATTTCTTTTAATTTATCATTAGCAATTTCATAAGAATAATTAGCTTCTAATTCTAACATTTTATCAGATAAAACATTCTTAATTTGTCTACAAGGTTCACCAGTACAAGTACCAGTAATAACTGTTTCAAAATCTTTTGCTTCAACAACTGCTTGTTTAGCATTAGGATGAATAGCTGTTTCTTTAGCAGCCATAAATACTGTACCCATTTCAATAGCATCAGCACCTAGTGCAATGGCTGCAGCCATACCTCTTCCATCGGCAATACCACCACTACCAATAACTGGTACTGACAACAAGTCTGCAGCTTGAGGGATTAAAACAGTAGAAGCTTCAAAAGTGGTATGTCCTCCGCCTTCCCATCCTTTAACAATAACTGCATCAACACCTGCTTTTTCAGCTATAACAGCATCAGAAATAATAGATGCTTTGACAATTATCTTAGCACCTGCTTCATGCCAAAGATCAAAATACTTTTTACACATATCATAATCCAAACCAATAATAGTATCGGCATAAACAACTGGTGGTTTCTCTTTTTGTACAATAGCAGTTACATGATCAAGCATTCCAGGAATCATCACTACATTAATTCCAAAAGGTTTATCAGTGATTTCCCTAGTTTCTTTAATTTGTTGTTCCACAAAATCTGCTGTTGCAAATCCAACACCTAAAATACCAAGACCTCCTGCATTAGATACAGCACCAACCAATGGTGCAGTAGATACCCAAGCCATAGGTCCACAAATAATTGGTTTTTCCACATTAAATATCTCACAAAAACGATTCATATTTTATCCGCCTAATGATATTTTATCTATTTATGATATTGTTTATCAAATCAGCCAAACACTTTATGTAAGATATCTAACACATTTTTAAAAAGTGTTAAGAAATATCAACATATTTCATGTATACTAATATTGAGGCGATACTATGAAAGAAGATTTAAGAGTCATTAAAAACAAAACAGCTATAAAAACTGCATTTTTAAATTTATTAGATAATAAAGATTATAATGATATTACAGTGAGTCAAATATGCAAAAATGCATTAGTTAGTAGAACAACCTTCTACTTTCATTATGAAAACAAGGAAGAACTATTAGAAAGTATATATTTAGATGTTATGGAAGAGTTTTCTAAATTGTTACTTGATTCTTATAAAGCACCTAAAACTGAGTTGAAAGCTCATATTAGAACAGCTTTTGAATATACCACAAAAAATAGTTCAGTTATTAAGACATTTTTAAAATTGGATGATCATACTATTATGGCTAATCAAAAAATAAGAAATACTTTCATCAATCAATTCGAAGAATATGCTAAAGAGCATCCTCATCTATTTAAAAAAGATGATTATGTCCATTTTTATGCTTGTTTATATAGTGCTAGTGCTATTGAGACTCTATATTGGTGGTTAGATGTAGGTATGAAGGATTATAGATATAATGAAGTTGAAAATATCATATTTGATTGTTTAGAAAAAGGTATGAACAAAGCATTTTTTAAATAATACAATGAAAAAATCAGCTTTTAACATTACTATGTATTATATCGTCATCGATGTTAAAATAC
>JAJQGQ010000178.1 GCA_021200395.1 Erysipelotrichaceae bacterium | reverse complement strand
AATGAATTGTATTCTATATGGTGTGATAGACCATATAAAACCAGTAATGAAGAAAAGGAAGCATTAAAAGAAATTAAGAAACAAATTAATGTTGAAGATGATAATATTCTTAATCCTATATTGAATTATGCATCTATTCTTCAACAAATAGCATTTGAAGAAGGTTTTAAAATTGGTTTTAAATTAAGTGAAGAGATACATAAATCAAAATAAACACCTGGTAAGCTGTAGGTCAACAACAAGCATTATCATAATGCTTTGACGTCCTAGTAATGGATATTAACAAATGGCGCGTTTTCAGTAATTGAGGTTATAAGATAAGATCATACACCAGTTATAAAAAGATCATAATTGTATTGAAGTTGCTGAAACGCTCATATTGTTGTTTTAAAAGCCCTAGAGCTTTATTTTAAAAGAGATAAAGTAAAGAGGTATATTTATACCTAAATTTAATTTGATGTAAAAAACACTTTATTTTAACAATGATTCAGAGCAAAAAGAGGACATCAAACAAGCATCATCATGATGCCTTAACGTCCTAGTAATGGATATTAACAAATGGCGCATTTTTAACGAAAGGAATAAATAAAGTTATGAAAGATGAAGCAATAACAAAGGATATGACAAAAGAAGAATATATTAAATATATTAATGAAATGCTTAACCAAATTGAAAATAAAAAGCTGATAAAAGATATTTATATGCTTGTTCAATCTTGCTACTTAGAAGAAGCATAAATTTAAATATATCAGATGAAACAACAAGCATTATAACAATGCTTAAACGTCCTGGTAATAAATATTAACAAATGGCGCGTTTTCAGTAATTGAGGTTATAAGATAAGATCATACACCAGTTATAAAAAGATCATAATTGTATTGCAGTTGCTGAAACGCTCATATTGATATTTTTAAAGCCCTAGAGCTTTATTTTAAAAGAAATAAAGCAAAGAGGTATATTTATATCTAAATTTAATTTGATGTTAAAAACTCTTTATTTTAACAATGATTCAGAGCCAAAGAAAGGAAGTTATGAACATGGATGCCCTTGTAATACAAACATATGATGCTAATTTATTAGACATGCCTAGAAAGATTGAAGTTGTTGGAAAATGTAATAAATGTGGTGGTGATGTTAGAAAGATAAGTTATACAAGTGGTAAAGAGTCTTTTATATGTATTGATTGTGAAGCACAAAAGAAAATACAAGATTCAGTTGAAAGGCTAGAAAGAAACACCAGGAAGCCAATAAACTATAACATTAAACATTGTGGATTGAATCAAAAGGAATATGAAGGAATAAATAAACCATATAAGACAAGTAAAGGAAATATAGAAGCCTATAATTTATCAATAGAATATGCAAATAGTTTTAATAATAATACTTCAATAGGTTTATATATTTATGGTGATGCCGAAACTGGTAAAACCTTTTTAGCAAGGAAGATACTAAAAATATTAATCAATGGTTGCTATAGTGTTTATTATTCCAATTTTAATAAACTGGTAAGCAGTTTAAAAAAAGAAAAGTCAAGATTTGAAAATACAACTATTAGAACATGCCTTGATGCTGATATGCTGATAATAGACAATATTCAACAGAAAGATAATTTTAGCAATAGTGATATGCAAGCAATTATTGAATATCGTTATAAAAACAAGAAACCTATAATATTTGTATCAAGATTAAAACCTAATGAATTTATACAAAAAGGTGATCAATGCAAAGAGATAAACCTATTGATGCAGTTTTCAACAAGATGCCTTGAATTAAGGAAATAACCACCTTTAAAAAGTTTAAAATTTATTAAATAGCAAATTTCAATATATTATATTGATGAAATCAAAAGAAATTAAAGTGAATATAATTAGATATAACCTAGGGTTATCTCCAATTATTTTTTAGAGATTTTAGCCAAAAAAGTAAGCAAAATAGCAAATATTTTAATGCATCCAAATGCTGAAAAAGCTATAAAAATAATGTTATTTAAAATCAGAAAAAAAAGGAAGTATACAAAATGAAAACACCTAAAAAAGTAGAAATGACAAAAGACAGTTATATAAAATGTATATGCAGAATGTTAAAGGCAATGAATAATATAAATACAATAGAAAGCCTTTATAAAATCACATTGGACTTTTACAAAAATGAATGATTTAAACACCTGGAATATAAGCCAGGTTGTTTTTATTTTGATCCTTTTATGTTATTGGTTCTCATTGTCAACAACGAACACACAACGAGAAAAAAAACAAGCAATGATATTTTATAGGTGAAAAGTTAGCAATATTTGTTATATAATTAATACAAGCATTAAGAAATCACCTAAAACACCAACTAGTTAAAATTCTATTTTAGCATGTGCAATTAATGATATAGCAAAATGGTGATTTCTTATGCTTTTCACGAGGTGGACAAATGAAAGATAGTGAATATATCAATTATTTAAAAAACGAGCTGAAAAGCTATATTTATATCATGAAAATGATTGAAGATCTTAAAATTAAAAAGAAACTTGAAATTGATAAAAAGCGTTCAGAGCTTGCAGAAATAAAAGAAAGAATGCTTTATACTGGATCACCTTCATTTGATAGTGTTAGAAATGGCAATAATGCAAATGATGAAAGAACGCTAAGACTACTTATTAAGGAAGAATCTTTAACCAGTGAGATAAAAGAAATTGAATCACGATACAATAAAATAATAGAAATATATCAAACAAGAATTGATATAATCAATGATTGCTTGAGATTTCTAAATACTGAAGATAGAAATATTATAGATGATGTTTTTATTAAAGGCGTTGGTTATAATAAAGCGTGTGATAAACACCATTATTCAAGGCAAGGACTTTTTCAAAAAGTTAATACAATAGTTAAAAGGATGATTAAATATGCAAAGCTTGAATCATGCTAAATATCTAAAAAACGAGCTAGAAAACTATATGTATATGAAACTACAAATAAAGCTAATGGAAATAAACCAGGAAAAAGAAACAAAAGCCAAACAAAAAGAGCTTGAAGAAGTAAGATTTTATATTAACAATGCTTATGTTAAATCACTTTCATTTGATAGTGTTAAAAGCAATGCTATAACAAAGAGTGATGAAAGAACGCTAAAGCTACTTATTAAAGAAGAATCTTTAACCAGTGAGATAAATAAGATTGAATCACGATACAATAAACTCAAAGAAATGTATCAAACAAGAATAGATATATTGGATGTTTGTTTAGAAGTTATTAACAATGAAGATGATAGAAAGATAATAGAAGATATATTTTTTAACAATAAAAGTTATAATGAAGTTAGTAATAAGCATCATTATTCGGTGCAATATCTTTATAAAAAAGTAGATAAACTAATAAATAAAATGATGAAAAAACTATAAATAAACCATGAAAATATTAAACAGTTAATAAGAAAAGATCTTACTAACTGTTTTTATTTTTGCAAAATGCATCCCCCCCTCCTATTCGAAGGGGTTAAAATTAGGCGTTTCGACACTTAGTCGCCCCCTAAATTTACACAAAAATCCCTTTTCAAAAGTTTTTTAGCTTTAAAATAACGCCCTGGAAGGCATCGAGAAATGAAAATGTGTATAGTTATATGTCTCAATTCCAAATAGAAGCAATCAGATATTTAAAAAATGATCATCTTTAATTTAGATCTAAATTGTTTTATACCTGGTGAACTACTACCAGGAAAAAGCAAAATAAAAAAACACCTGGTAATAGTACCAGGCAAATAAAAACAGGAAGTAAATAAAAAGCCTTGTAAAAACAAAGAAAGAAAACAAGACTTTTTATAAATTATGAATAGGGTTCTTGTTTGAACAATATATATTATAGCTTATTATTTTTGACATTTCAAACGACCCACATTTTCACCCACATTTCACCCACATTAATTTTAGAAACGTTTCTTGTTATTCAGTAGAATAAAGAAAAAAACATTTTCTATTGATTAGAAAATGCCTTTTTAAAGTCCTATAACGTCATGAAAAGAATTGAAAAAAATATTTATTTATGACAAATGTCACATTTTTAATGACTTGGTTATGATTTGTTGTTAAGGAAATAAGATAATGATAAAATAATCATAACAAAATAGATAGTATGGGAAAACGTATGGAAAAGAAAAGATTCATATCTCCAGAAAAGACTAGAGAATTACAAAATGACTGGCAAGGTTATGGTAGAATGAGTGTAACTTATGGTCTTGTTGTATTGATTATTATCATATTGGCAGTTTTGCTAAGATATTATTTTGGTATTGGTTAAGATAAAAGAAAGGTATCTATTTTGTGTCATGGGATTTAATCCTGTGACTTTTTTATGCATGTGAATTATAGTAGATATGAAAATAAACATTGTACAAATATAAAACAATCAGTTACAATATAAAAAAGATATAATGAATCTTTTTTATCACGATATGTGTGTTTTATCACAGTATTGATAAATAAAAAAAGCTATGATATAATGCATTTGAATTATGAATAGGGGATGAAAGAATGTACGAAATTTTAAAGAAAGAAGTATTGAATGATGCAGTTGAACTCATGGTTGTACATGCACCTTATGTCGCAAGAAAATGTGAGCCTGGGCAATTCATTATTCTCAGAGTTGGCGAAGATGGTGAAAGAATTCCTTTAACAATTGCTGATTATGATAGAGATGAAGAAACAATTACTATTATTTATCAAGTTGTAGGCTATTCTACTATTCAATTATCTAAATTACAACAAGGTGATTGTTTGACCGATTTTGTTGGTCCTTTAGGTGAACCTACTAAATTAGTGAAATCAAATCATGTTGTTGGTGTTGCTGGTGGTGTTGGAAGCGCACCATTATATCCACAATTGCGTGCTTTAGCAGCTATGGGTGTTGAATGTGACGTAATTATTGGTGGACGTGAAACACAATATGTTTTATGGGCTGATAAGTTTAAAGAATTCTGTAAGAATGTTTATATTACAACTGATGATGGCTCTATGGGACATCATGGCTTTGTCACTGATGTATTACAAGATATGATTGATCGTGGTGATGCAATTGATGAAGTCATTGCTATTGGTCCTGTACCTATGATGAGAGCAGTTGTTAATGTAACGAAACCTCATAATTTAAAAACTTCAGTATCATTGAATCCTATTATGATTGATGGTACTGGTATGTGTGGATGTTGTCGTGTAACAGTTGATGGCAAAATTAAGTTTGCTTGTGTTGATGGTCCTGATTTTGATGGATTATTGGTTGATTTTGATGAATTAATGACAAGACAACGTATGTTTAAGAGCGAAGAGTCACATATATGTAAAATTACGGGGGTGAAAAGATAATGCCTAATATGTCACAAGAAAAAGTTAAGATGCCTGAACAGGATCCTAACGTTAGAAATAAGAATTTTGAAGAAGTTTCTTTAGGTTATACAAAGGAACAAGCTATGGAAGAAGCAACTAGATGTTTGAATTGCCGTAACAAGCCTTGTACCCAAGGTTGCCCAGTAGGTGTTCCAATTCCTGATTTTATTGCTAAGGTAGCAGAAGGAGATTTCGAAGCAGCTTATGATATTATTACAAGTGAAAATGCTTTACCTGCTATATGTGGTCGTGTATGTCCTCAAGAAAATCAATGTGAAGGACAATGTATAAGAGGTAAAAAAGGCGAACCAGTTGGTATTGGTCGTTTGGAAAGATTTGTTGCTGATTATCATAGAGAACATGGGGTTCAAAAAGAAATTAACATCGAAAAGAATGGTAAAAAAGTTGCTATTGTAGGAAGTGGTCCTGCAGGTATTACTTGTGCTGGAGAACTTGCTAAAAGAGGTTATGATGTTACTGTATTTGAAGCATTACATAAAACTGGTGGTGTTTTATCTTATGGTATTCCTGAATTCCGTTTACCAAAAGCTTTGGTACAACAAGAAGTGGATGGTGTAGCAGCTTTAGGTGTGGATTTTGAGACGAATGTTGTTGTTGGACGTTCAATTACTATTGATGAATTACAAGCTGATGGTTATGAAGCTATATTTGTTGGTAGTGGGGCAGGACTTCCACGTTTCCAAGGTATTCCTGGAGAAAACTTGAATGGTGTTTATGCCGCTAATGAATTTTTAACACGTGTTAATTTAATGAAAGGATATCAATTCCCTGATCATCCTACACCAGTTAAAATTACTGATACTGTATGTGTTATTGGTGCTGGTAACGTAGCTATGGATGCTGCGAGAACTGCTAAACGATTAGGTGCTGAAAATGTTTATATCGTTTATCGTCGTAGTGCTAAAGAAGCACCAGCTAGAGCTGAAGAAATCCATCATGCTAAGGAAGAAGGAATCATCTTTAAATTCTTAACTAATCCAGTTCACATTTATGGTGAAGATGGTTGGGTTAAATCTATGGAATGTGTTGAAATGGAATTAGGTGAACCTGATGCTAGTGGTAGAAGAAGACCAATCGTTAAAGAAGGTTCTAACTTCTCAATTGAAACAGGAACAGTTATTGTGGCGATTGGACAAAGTCCAAACCCATTAATTAGACAAACAACACCTGGCTTAGATACACAAAAATGGGGTGGTATCATTGTTGATGAAGATACAATGAAAACATCTAAAGATGGTGTTTATGCTGGTGGTGATGCTGTTACTGGTGCAGCAACTGTTATTTTAGCAATGGGTGCTGGTAAAAAGGCAGCTCAAGCTATAGATGAAGCTTTAAAGAATCAATAAAAGTTACACTTGAATTAAAATATTTTGAATGTTATAATCACCTTGTGAGGTTGAGGACCATTAAATCACAAAACGAAAACGGTAAGGAATAGGTCTCCTTACCGTTTTCTAACTTTTAGAGTGGTTTATCACTTGGGTTAGTCATTTTTTAATATATCTGTCTAACCACTTACAAATGTAGTAGGCCACTACACCTGCCATAACAGACAATAAAAAGCTGAGGGCCATATTAATCACCTCCTCCTCAACTGGGAGGAAAAAATGACATATATATTATAACATATATTTTGACATAAAAAGTCCCGACTTTCTTGTTAAATTCATAAATATAAAGGTATATTTTAGAAATCATTTATGATATTCGTAAATCATAATTTTCAGTTTCATAATATTTAGATAATTATATGAATCTAGCTTTTATGCATATAATTTATAGTGCTATGCATATTTTTTAATTTACATTTCTTATTATTGTTTGTAATATAATAATAAGAAAAGAGAGACAACAATGGCAAATACATTAACTAATCAATTTAAAACGTGGATTAAACAACATAATACTATTGATTATCGAATCATTTCTGAAAATGATAATCTCATCAAATTAACAACGCAATACGGAGAAAATTCAATCACTTTTACCGATATTGAAGATAATACCATTGTAGAATTTAGCATGATTTCTTATAAAGACAATTCTTCTAAATTTTATCTTCATTTTGAACTTGTTGATGAAAATCATGCAAAACAACTTTATGATGAAATGGTTGAAACACTTATTAATCTACAAAATGAAAAAATATTGCGTATTTTGTTATCTTGTAGCACAGGACTAACAACAGGCATGTTTGCTGAAATGCTTCAATCGACTGCCGGTATGCTTGGTTTGGATTATGAATTTAATGCTGTATCTTATTTGAATATTTATGAAGAAGCTAATGACTATGATGTTATATTAATAGCCCCACAAATTGGTTATATGTTAAATCGTCTTAAAGACACATTAACTGATAAACTTGTATTACAAATACCAACAACCATCTTTGCTCAATATGATGCATTAGAAGCTATTAAATATATTCAAAGTGAATTTGAAACATATTTTGAAGATAAAAAAGAAGCAGAGAATGCATCTTATGAACATTGTACAGAGTATGAAAATCGTATCTTATCCATCGCTATTATAAGAAACTACGATAAAACGCGTATATTTTATCAACTTCATGATAAATGTGAAATCATTGATAGTAACCTTATTATTAAATGTAAATTTAATATATTTGACTTATACGACATTATTGATACTGTTTTATTAAAACATGGATATATTGATATGATAGGTATTGCAACTCCAGGAGTTGTTGAAGATAATAGAATCATTAAAGAACCACAAATCCCAGGTGCTGTCGATATGAAGACAGATTTTGAAGATAAATATCATATTAAGGTTTTTGCTGAAAATAATGCTAATGCTGCGGTTGTAGGTTTTAGTGAAGAACATCCTGAATATTCTAGTATTGTTTATCATACACAACCATTTGGCTATGGTTGTGGTGGTCAAGGTATTGTTTTAAATAGAAAACCTATAAGAGGTAAAAATGGTATTTCTGGAGAAATAAGATTCTTTTTAAGACGTATGCAGTTATCAGATGAACCTGATAAGTTGATTAAAACAGAACATGGCGCTTTAGAACTAGTTACAAAATCTTTGCTTCCTACACTTATAGCCATAGGACCTGAAGCTGTTGCCTTGCATTCGCCAATGACACCAGATGTTAATGAGGTCAAAGGGTCTTTAAAATCTTTTATTGATGAAGATTTTTTGCCTGAATTCTACTATATTGAAAAACCTTATCCTTATATTTTAAATGGTATCACAAAGATGTGTGTAGACTATATTAACGAAAATAACGAGAATGAATCATAATCATTCTCGTTTTATACTTTCCACAACCTTTTATAAACACCTTTAGAAACAAATTCTATAATACCTAAGTCTCTTAATTCTTGCAAAGATGATCTTATTCTAGCTTCTATAGTAGTATTATGAGGATGTAATGTTTGCAATTCGTCTTTGTAAGCATATAAATCTTTGAGAGTAAATGTTTCCTTATCAATTTCATTAATAATTAGAAATATATCTTTTTGCCAACCTTTAAGTTTGCTTAAAATATCATAAAATCCTAATTCATTATTTTTATCGTGAATAACAAATGAAGATTTAATTAAGGAAGTATTAGTAGCATGTTGATTTACATAACCAGTTGTTATATAAGTGATAGGTTCTTTTGAAATATAAGTTAAATCTTCATCAGGAAAAAGATTTTGTAAAATAAATCTTTTTTGTTTTTGAAATCTATTAGTAACAAACATAGTATATTCATATTTTAAATCATTGAAGTTATTAAAATCTTTATTGATCCAATCCAAATCTTCTTTAGTAGTAAATGTAAATTTTTTCTCTATTTCTTTTAATGATATATGTTTATCATTAAGTTTATTTAAATAGATGGTGTCTTCATAAAGTGTTTTATCTTTTTTCTTCCTATTGATTCCTTCTTTCAATAAACAAAGATTTCCGAATGAGCTAATAGGTAATTTGTTTTCTTCTTCACCATTGTTAAATTTATTTAATAAAATTCTCATTTTTCCTTTAGGTGCCAAATGTTCAATATCATAATTATTTTCATCATTTTGATCTATTGCTGTAAATAAATGGCCATAGATAATGCTTAATAACAATTTTTCAGGTGCTTTAGGTACTTGAACTTTTTTGTATTCCTTACGATTGGTATTCATTTGATTGAACCAATAATCTAAAGTATTTTCCATTGTATTAGCA
>JAJQGQ010000085.1 GCA_021200395.1 Erysipelotrichaceae bacterium | reverse complement strand
GGTAACGTTAATATGTGATTTTAATCCATATTCACAAATATAAAATGGAAAGACAACTAGCTCTAGAAATATTACTCAAATATCAAAATAACCATAGCTATTTAAATATAACCCTAAATCATTATTTTCAGCAATATCCATTAACTCAAACACAAAAAAATTTTATAACACGTGTCGTTTATGGAACAGTTACGTATCAATTATATTTAGATTTTATTATTAAGCAAAATATCACTGGACGTATAAAAAGCTTTGAACGTATGTTGCTGATGATGAGTTTATATCAAATGATATATATGGATGCTATTCCCCAATATGCGATTATTAATGAAGCTGTTAATCTTGCTAAACAAAAAGGAAAACGAACGGCTAATTTTATTAACGCTGCGCTTAGAAAATTAACACATTATCAATTATCTTTTGATGGTTTAGATGATATAGAACGTTTATCTATTGAAACAAGTCATCCTTTATGGTTAGTTAAACTTTATATGAAACAATATGGTAAAGAAACAGCTATTGAAATATTAAATGCTAATAATACAATTCCCAAACAATCAGCAAGAGTGAATACACTTCTGACAACAGTAGATAATATTTTACAAATAGAAGGCTTTAGTTCATGTGCTATATCTATGGATGGTGTTTATTATGATGGTGCAATTGTCAATACTGATGTTTATAAGCAAGGACTCATAACGATTCAAGATGAATCTAGTCAATTAGTAGCTCGCTTGCTTCATCCTCATAAAGAAGATTATGTATTAGATATGTGTGCTTCCCCAGGAGGTAAAACAACGCATTTAGCAGCGCTTATGAATAATCAAGGAGTTATTGAGGCTTATGATTTATATGAACATAAAATAAAACTTATTGATCAGTTATGTCAAAGATTACACATAACAAATATTCATACACATTGTTATGATTCAACAAAATTATTAGAAATCTATCATGAAGAAACATTTGATAAAATCTTATTAGATGCTCCTTGTTCAGGACTAGGTGTTATTAAACGTAAACCTGAAATTAAATATCATGATAGTCACAATTTAGATGAACTTCAGGAAATTCAACAAAAATTATTAGAAAATGCATACCCAATCTTGAAAAAAGGTGGTAATATGGTGTACAGTACTTGTACACTCAATAAAAAAGAAAATGAAAAACAAATACAAGCTTTCTTATCACGTCATCCTGATATGAAGATAAAGGAAGAAAGAACAATTCTTCCTACTATTAGCGATGGTTTTTACATGTGCTTGTTAGAAAAGGAATTAAAATGAAATTAATTTATGATGATACTCAAGACATGCTTATAGATGAACTTATCAATCTTGGAGAAAAGAAGTTTAGAGCTATGCAAATATTTGAATGGATTTATCGAAAAAATGTTTATGATTTTGATGAAATGACGAATTTATCCCTTGCTTTAAGAGAAAAACTTAAAGAATATTATTGTATAGGATGTCTCAAAATTATAGAAAAACAAGTATCTATTGATGGTACAATTAAATATCTTCTACAACTTCAAGATGGTGGTCTTATTGAAACCGTCCTTATGATACATGAATATGGCAGAAGCTTATGTGTTACCAGTCAATTGGGTTGTTCTATGGGTTGTCGCTTTTGTGCGAGTGGTTTATTGAAAAAGCAACGTAATTTAAGTGCAGGAGAAATGGTTAATCAGATTTTGACAGTCATGGCTGATACCAAACAAAATATTACACATGTGGTGGTTATGGGAACAGGAGAGCCTTTTGATAATTATGATAATGTCATGGATTTTATCCATATTATTAATCATCCTAAAGGATTAGCCATTGGTGCTCGTCATATTACAGTATCAACTTGTGGTTTATGTGATAAGATTAAAGATTATGCACATGAGGGGATACAAACAAATCTTGCAATTTCTTTGCACGCCCCAAATAATGAATTAAGAAATCAATTAATGCCTATTAATCATCGTTATGATTTGGATGATTTAAGAGAGGCTTTGGAATATTATATAGCTCAAACTAATCGTCGTGTGACTTTTGAATATATACTATTAAAGGATGTTAATGATTCTTTAGTTTATGCGAGACAATTAGCCCATTATATTAAAGGGTTAAATGCTTATGTGAATCTTATTCCTTATAATAGTGTGGATGAAAGTGGTTTTCAAAAATCACAAAATATTGAGGCTTTTAAAAGTGAATTATTACGTTTAAAAGTCAATGTGACTTTACGTAAGGAACATGGTAGTGATATAGATGGCGCATGTGGCCAATTACGTGCAAAAAAGGTGGGTGATAAACAATGAATATTGTAACAAGATCGGATGTTGGAAAAATTCGTAAAGTGAATCAGGATTATGTGCGTAGTTATCAAAAAAGTAATGATGAAGCATTGATTGTTTTATGTGATGGTATGGGTGGACATAATGCTGGTGAAATTGCTTCGCAAATGACAGCAGATAATATTATTGAAGAATATCAATCATTAGGAGAGTTTGGAAGTATAGGTGAAATCCGTGAATGGATGCATAAAGTTATTAATCATGCTCACTATAAAGTAAGAAGGCAAGGCGAAGAAAATGCTAAAGAAGAAGGTATGGGAACAACTGTTGTTTTAGTTTTGTGTATAAAAGGACAGGTTTATATTTCTCATGTTGGTGATTCGCGTGCTTATATTTATCAGGACGATCAATTGATTCAACTGACAAAAGATGATACTTTAGTCAATGTATTGGTTGATGCAGGAACCATATCTAAGGATGAGGCCTATTTTCATCCGCAAAAAAATATTTTACTTCAGGCCGTGGGTGTTAGTGAATTCTTAAATATTTCATTTATATCAAGATCCTTAAATAATGATATATTATTAATTTGTTCCGATGGTTTATATAATTCATTGTTTGATAAACAAATAATTGATGTTTTAGCATTGGATATTTCTTTAGAAGAAAAAGGAAATGAATTGTTAACATTAGCGAATAAATTTGGTGGTAAGGATAATATAGGCTTTGCCTTAGTAACAGTAAAGGAGGATGAATAATGAGTCAAATAGATAAAGTTGTTGCTGGTCGTTATAAGTTGACGAGTCTTATTGGTCAAGGTGGTATGGCTGATGTCTATAAAGCTGAAGATACCATTTTAAAACGAACTGTAGCTGTTAAGATTATGCGTTCTTCTTTGACAGGTGATCCTGTTTATGTTACAAGGTTTCATCGTGAAGCGAGTGCTGCAGCTGCATTAAGCCATAAAAATATTGTAGAAATCTATGATGTGGGTGATGAAAATGATGAATATTATATTGTCATGGAATATGTACCAGGTCAAACTTTAAAGGAATTAATTCATAAGCGTGGTGCAGTTCATTATGTTGAAGTTGTAGATATTATGAAACAAGTGGTGGCAGGAACTGCTAAAGCCCATTCCATGGGTATTGTCCATCGTGATTTAAAACCTCAAAATATTATGGTTACAGATAGTGGAGTTGTTAAGATTGGTGATTTTGGGATTGCTTCTATTCAATCATTATCTCAAGTAACACAAACGGATACTATTATGGGTTCTTTGCATTATTTGGCACCTGAGATTGCTAGAGGAGAAAAAGCTACTGCTCAAAGTGATATATATGCTTTAGGTATTGTTTTTTATGAATTATTAAGAGGAGAAGTTCCTTTTAATGGTGAATCTCCTGTTAATATTGCCTTAAAACATATGCGTGATGAAATACCTTCAGTAAAAGATTTTAATCCTTCTATACCTCAATCTGTAGAAAATATTATCATTAAAGCGACTGCTAAGAATGTTAATGATCGTTATCAAACAGCTAATGAAGTTTTAGAAGATCTTAATACATGTTTATCAAGATTGGATGAAGAAAAACTTGTCTTTAATTATGAAGATAAAGAAGAAGAAAAAACCATTGTTGCTAAAGATGAAGACTATTTTACAACTGATCATCAATTAGTTGATAAAGAAGAAAAAAAACCAGATCGAAAGAAAATGATGATGATAGCTGGTGGTATTATTGCAGGTATTATTGTTATTGCCTTATTAGTTTATTTCCTTTTCTTTAGTGGTGGTAGTACTTTTGCGATGCCAGATGTAACAGGTCTTGAGATTGAAGAAGCCATTACCACTTTAGAAGAAGAATACGAACTTGTCGTTGATGAGGATAATATTACTTATGAACCTAGTGATGATCAAGAAGAAGGAATAGTTTTAGCAACCGATCCAACAGCCGAATCAACTGTAAAAAAAGGTGACAGTGTTTCAATAACTGTATCTAGTGGTCAATATATTGTGATTGAAGATTATACAGGTAAAGATTATGATGAAGTTTATGAAGCCTTGACAGAGTTAGGCTTTACTGTTAAGAAAAATGAAATTACTTCTGATGAAACAAAAGGAACTATTATCGAACAATCCATTCTAGAAGGAGAAAAAATCGATCCTAATGCTACAGATAAAAGTATTACTTTAACTGTTTCAAAAGGTTATTCAGCTACTGTACCTAATGTCTATGGTCAAAATATTACAAAAGCGCAACAGGTCTTAGAAGAAGCAGGATTTACTGTTAAATTAGAAGTCAAAGATTCACCAACTGATGCTGATTCAATTAGAAATATGACAACTTATGTTGTTGCTGAACAATCTATTGAAGCCTTTACGACAGTTTATACAAAAGGCACAGAAATAACATTGTATTATTATACAACTATTCCTGATATTGAAGAAGAAACAACAACGAATAATGATTCTAATAACACTGATACAGATACTTCTTCTGAAAATACAGAAAACAATACGGAAGAGGAAACAGAATAATGTTAACTGGACATATTATTAAAGCTATTTCTGGCTTTTACTATGTTGAAAACAATCAAAAAATCTATCAATGTAAAGCGCGTGGTAAATTTAGAAAAGACGATCAAAAACCATTAGTTGGAGATCTTTGTGATTTCACTATTGAAAATACAAATGAAGGCTATATTAGAAAACTTTATCCTCGAAAAAACTATTTAGTAAGACCTCCAATATGTAATATTGATCAAGCATTATTGGTGTTTTCTGCTAAAGAACCAGATATGAATACATTATTATTGAATCGTTTTCTAGCCATTATCGAACATCATCAAATCGAACCAATCATTTGTATTACCAAAATTGATTTATTAGATAATGATGATATATATCAAATCATGAAGCCTTATGAAACAGCAGGATATCGTATTTATTATATCAGTTCTTTAACCAAACAAGGTGTTGATCATATCAAACCGATATTTAAAGATAAAGTGACTGTTTTTACAGGTCAAAGTGGTGTTGGTAAATCTAGTTTATTGAATGCCTTAGATATTCATTTACATATTGAAACAAATGAAATATCAAAAGCCTTAGGAAGAGGAAAGCATACCACGAGACATGTTGAATTATTAGAAATGTATGGTGGCTATGTTGCTGATACACCTGGTTTTTCATCATTAGATATGACTATGGAACCAGTTGAACTTGCTCATAGTTATCATGATTTTAGAGAATTATCTCATAGTTGTAAATTTAGAGAATGTCTTCATGATAGTGAACCACATTGTGCAGTAAAACAAGCTGTAGAAGATGGTCAAATATCAAAGGAAAGATATGAACATTATTTAATATTTTTAGAAGAAACAAAAAAATTAAAGGAGAAGAAATATGGTTAAAATTTCACCTTCAGTATTATCTGCTAATTTCGCTAATCTAAAAAAAGATATTGATTCTATTAAAGATGATTGTGAATACATTCATTATGATGTGATGGATGGACATTTTGTTCCTAATATATCATTTGGTTATAGTATTTTAAATGATTTAAATAAGATTTGTGATAATTATTTAGATGTTCATTTAATGATTAGTGAGCCTTTTAAATATGCGCAAAATTTTATTGATGCTGGAGCTGATTTGCTTACGTTTCATTATGAAGCAATGAATAATAATCAAGAAATCTTTGATTTCATTCATTATCTGCATACTAATCATGTTGATGCTGGTATTAGTATTAAACCTGATACGCCAGTTGAAGTTTTGTTACCTTTTTTGGATGATATTGATTTGGTTTTAGTCATGAGTGTAGAACCAGGATTTGGTGGACAATCATTTATGCCAATAGCTTTAGATAAAATTCAACAACTTCATGATTTAAGAAATGATCGAAAATATTTGATTGAAGTTGATGGTGGTATTAATGATAAGACAGCGCAATTATGTAAAGAAGCTGGAGTGGATGTATTAGTCGCAGGCAGTTATATTTTTAAAGCAGATAATAGAAAAGATACTATTGAGGCTTTAAGATGAAAATAGGTATTTATGGTAGTATTGATGTTGGTGAGGTTAAGGATAAAAGTATTCATTATATTGCAGTTGAACAAGGAACTTTTCATTTATTAAAACAAGGAATAGAACCTATAATCGTCATCGGTGATATGGATTCTATAGAAGATAAATCGATATTAGAAAAGTTTCAAATCAAATTATATTCTCCTATTAAAGATGATACAGATACAGCTTTAGCTATTCAATATGCTTTAGAAAATGGTTATGATGAAATTGATCTTTATGGGGTAACGAAAAAGCGTATGGACCATTTTATGGCTGTACTATCTCTACTTGAACAATATCAAAACAATTGTATAACTATTTATGATGAATATAATAAAATATATGTTTTACCGCAGGGAAAACATGTAATATATAAAGATGGTTATCACTATTTTTCCATCTTTGCATTTGCCCAGTCCCTTATTAGCATTCAAAATGCACATTATAATTTAGATCATTATTTATTAAAACGAAGTGATCCTCTATGTGTATCCAATCAGATGAATGATGATTATGCGATGATAGAAAATAGTGAAACAATACTTATCATACAAGCAAAAAAGTGATTTGAATATCACTTTTTTAGCACTCTGGGGTTGACATTGCTAAAAATAGTGATATACTATATTTAGCACTTGAAAGTAGAGAGTCCTAAAAAGGAGTGATAAACATGAATATTGATAAATGGACGATGGCGATGCAAGAAGCTTTACAAAAAGCCTTGCAAAGTGCTATGAATGCAAGTCGTCAGGTTGTAGATATTGAAGATATGTTATTAGCTTTGTTGGAAGATACAAGCGGTATTATGTATCGTGTGTTTGTGAAAGCCCATGTTGATATAGATGAATTGCGTCAATATTTGGAAGGTAAGAGAAGTCAAAAACCTACAGTAAGTGGTGTTGATGAGAGTCAAATGAGATTTTCTTATGATTTGAACCAATTATTGACGAAAGCACAAAGTGTGATGAGTGATTATAAAGATGAATACCTAAGTGTGGAACATTTTATCATGGCAATGTTTAAGACTCAAAGTAGTCTGCTTCATGATATCATCTTAAAATATCACTTAAATGAAAAAGATATAGAAAAGATTATTAAAGAAATGCGAGGTGGCAATATGGTTGATAATCCAAATCCTGAAAATCAATATGAAGTATTAGAAAAATATGGTAGAGATTTGATTCAAGATGTTAAAGATGGAAAGTTGGATCCAGTTATTGGCAGAGATGATGAAATTAGACGCGTGATTCAAATTCTTTCAAGAAAAACGAAGAATAATCCTATTCTTATTGGGGAACCAGGTGTAGGTAAAACGGCAATTGTTGAAGGCTTAGCTTGGCGAATATTTAGAAATGATGTGCCTACTAGTTTACAAAATAAGACCTTATATGAATTAGATTTGGGCTCTTTAGTAGCAGGTGCTAAATATCGTGGTGAATTTGAAGAAAGATTAAAAGCTGTTTTAAATGAAATTAAGAAATCTGAAGGTAATATTATCTTATTTATTGATGAAATTCATCAATTGGTAGGTGCGGGTAAAACAGATGGAGCTATGGATGCAGCTAATTTATTAAAACCAATGTTAGCTCGTGGAGAACTTCATTGTATTGGTGCCACAACATTAGACGAATATCGTCAATATATTGAAAAAGATGCTGCATTGGAGCGTCGTTTCCAAAAAGTTCAAGTTGCTGAACCAGATAAAGATGATAGTATTGCCATTCTTCGTGGCTTAAAAGATAGCTTTGAATCTCATCACGGTGTCCAAATTACGGATAGTGCTATTGTTGGTGCAGTCAATATGAGTGAAAGATATATTACGGATCGTTTCTTACCTGATAAAGCGATAGATTTAATTGATGAAGCTTGTGCATCAGTACGTATGGAAATAGATTCATTACCTGAAGAATTGGATGATATAACAAGAGAAAAAAATCGTTTAGAGATGGAGCGTATTTCTATTGAAAAAGAAGATCAAAATGAAGATAATGAAAAACGTTTAGATGAAATCAAGAGTCGTATTGCTTCTTTAGATGAACAAATGACAGGTTTAACAGATAAATGGAAAGAAGAAAAGAAAGGCTTGGATCGTTTAAAAGAATTGAAAGATCAAAAAGTACACTATGAAACTTTAAAAGATAACTATGAGAGTGAAGGTAATTTAGAACAAGCCTCTAAAATCAAATATGAAACATTACCTCGTATTAATAAAGAAATACAAGAATTCCAATCTAAAGAAAAAGAAGATGCTTTACTTCAAGAAAAAGTAACTGTCGATACAGTCAGTGAAGTCATTGCTAGATGGACTGGTATTCCAATGAATAAACTCATGGAATCTGAAAGAGATAAATTACTTAATCTTGATAATACGTTAAAACAACGTGTTATGGGACAAGATGAAGCTATATCAAAAGTCAGTGACGCTATTTTAAGATCAAGAGCAGGAATTAATGATGAAAATCGACCTATTGGATCATTTCTATTCTTAGGTCCTACTGGTGTTGGTAAAACTGAAGTAGCTAAAAGCTTAGCTGAACAATTATTCGATAGTGAAAAGAATATTGTCAGAATTGATATGAGTGAGTATATGGAGAAATTTAGTGTTTCTCGATTACTTGGAGCACCTCCAGGATATGTTGGTTATGAAGAAGGTGGCCAATTAAGTGAAGCTGTTAGACGTGCACCTTATAGTATTGTTTTATTAGATGAAATAGAAAAAGCACATCCTGATGTCTTTAATATTTTACTTCAAGTATTAGATGATGGTCGTATTACTGATTCTAAAGGTAATGTTGTAAGCTTTAAAAATACAATTATTATTATGACATCTAATATTGGTTCTCAATACTTATTACAAGGTAATACACCAGAAACAAGAAAATCAGTTGAGGCTGAATTAAAAGCTCAATTCAAACCTGAATTTCTTAACCGTATTGATGAAATTATCATGTTTAATTCATTAGATAATCAAGTTGTATATCAAATTATTGATAAATTCACAAAACAATTAACTGATCGTCTAGAAAATCAAAAAATCACCTTAGAATTAACGCAAAATGCTAAAGCTCAAATAGCTGCTGAAGCCTTTGATCCAACCTTTGGTGCAAGACCAATTAAACGTTATATTCAAAGCCATATCGAAACAAATCTTGCTAGAGCAATGATTCAAGGAAATATTCAAAAAGGTGATCATGTGATAGTTGATTATAGTAATGGACAATTTATCTTTCATAAATAAAAGCGTATTTTCAAAATACGCTTTTTTAGATAATATGAAGTGACCTCCTACTTGCCAAGACGTGGATTTAGATTCATAA
>JAJQGQ010000214.1 GCA_021200395.1 Erysipelotrichaceae bacterium | reverse complement strand
CAAATAATAAAAAATAACCGCTAGGAACGGCGGGGCTAGGCTGTTGATACTGTATATGTTGGGATACTTGAGCAGCAAAAAAGAAGATGTGAAAGCATAAGAAGCCCCCTTCCTAAGCAATTAGGGAGGGGTTGTTCACATGATTTACACAATGATGGTTGTACAATAAAAAGAGAAACGCTTAATCGTTATATACAAATATTAATTGATGCTAAGATTTTATATAAATGTCAAAGATTTGATTTGAAATCTAGAAGATCTTTACAAAGTGAACAAAAATATTATTTAGCTGATTTGGGTTTTTATTATAGTACCAATACTGATAATCGTATTAATTATGGTCCAGTATTAGAGAATATTGTTTATTTGTATGCTAAATCTAAAGATTATGAAATAAGTGTAGGTAGAATAGGAAAATTAGAATGTGATTTTATTTTAAGACGTGGTCAGTCAGATTATTCTTATATACAAATTGCTATGACGATTATGAATGATATATCAGTAGAAAATAGAGAGTATAAACCATTAGAATTAATTAAAGACAATTATGCGAAATCGCTTCTCTTCGCTCGCGCTTTCGCGTAATGAGCTTGAAACTATTCCGTTTTATTATGCGTGAATCATGCGATTTCGCATAATATAACTAAAGCAACCTTCACATCACATGTTTGAATATGATATATTCACCATGTGAAGCTTGCCTTAGTTTCAAGCTCATTATCCAAAATATCTTATTACAAGAGATGATCCTATACAAAGAAGAAATGGTATTAAGCATGTTAATGCTCCACAATTTATGAAAGATGGTTTATTATTTGATTAGTTGTTTCTAAACAGTTATAATAGAAACGGAAGGTGAAAAGAATGTTAGAATTTAAATTTGATACACAATTATTAATCGAAGGTCATGATTTAGATGAAGATGCTATTAATGATTATATTACAGAAAACTTCAAGGGTGATTGCTTATTGGCAGTTGGTGACGATGAATTAATCAAGATTCATTTTCATACCAATGAACCTTGGAAGGTATTAGAATATGCAGCTTCTCTTGGTGAAATCTATGACATTGTTGTAGAAAATATGGAAAGACAAGCTAATGGCTTAAAAGGGTAAAAGAAAAAGTTCGCAACGCGAACTTTTTTTCTACTGATTTGTTACAGATACAATTAAATCATATAATTCACTATCTACATCAACTTTACATTCAGAAGTTGTATCAAATATCATAGTACTGTGTGAATCATCAGTATATGCATCCCATGATAAATCGTCAGTTGTAGGGTTACCATCTGTTGCGAAACTTGCTAAAGCACTAGACATAGTAGAAGCAACCTTATGAGCATTGGTTTCATCACCTTTAATAAGATATTCTGCTGTATCAATAGAGTTAAACATAAATGGAACATCACCAGTATGATGCATTGTAATACCACCAAAATAAGGCATTGAATATGCAGAAACATAAGTATATACTGTTACACCATTATCATTCATTAAATCTAAAATACCACCATCAGCAATGGCAGCTGAGCGAGAAAGTCCAGCAGGCATAGTGTTAATATATAATACTTCAGCTACTTTCTTATCTGGATAAGCTTCTTTAAAGGCATCTAATATAGCTTGAGCTGAATCACCATATTTTTCAGTTAATTGTTCTAATACTTCACTCTCTTCAATATCTAATGAAGCTTCTCCACCAGTTAGAATTGTTTCACCGTTACTTTGGAACTCAGAGAATGCATTACCCCATATATAGGTACGCTGCTTTGCATATTCATTCATTTCGCCAGTTTCGTAATTAATAAATGCTGATTCAAATGTACCACAACCAACACATGTGCTCCAAGAACAACCAGCTGCTGTTGCAGCATTATATAAGTCTTCATAACTCATAGAAGTTAATGTAGAAATAACTTCATCTTCATCCAAATCTAAATAGTCTACTAATAATTGAGTATTAGCTTGTCCATCAGCTTGAGTAGATGTTGAAGAGCTTCCGCTCATGACAACAACTTTATCGAATAATCCAACGGTATCAGACATACTGGCAAGTGTTGTGACTTTTTGTCCTCCACCTGATTGACCAACGATTGTAACATTATCAGGATCACCACCGAATTGAGAAATATTATTTTGAATCCATTTTAATGCTTCAACACAATCTTCCATACCAACATTTCCTGAATCAGCATAATCATCACCATATTCAGACAAATCCAAATAACCTAATACATTCAATCTATGATTGACTGACACAAAGACAACATCTTCACTTTCAGCAATATATTCACCAGTATAGTAAGATAACTCACTAGAAGCACCATTAGATAATCCACCACCATGGAAAAATACAATAACTGGTTTACTACCATCTAAACTATTGCTCCATACATTTAAGTATTGACAATCTTCATTGGCAACCATATCAGCAGTACCATTAGAAGGTGTCATAAATTCATGATCATTGACTTCTCCTGTACCATCCAATCCTCTATCCTGAGGTGATACTTCGCCATAAGTTAGAGCCATGTATGTTCCATTTTCGTATTCTGTTACAGCAACTGGATTCTGAAATCTTTCAGCTGTAGCATAAGGAACACCCTTAAAAGTATAAACACCATCATCTAGATAACCAGTAAGTGTTCCTGCATCGACACTTACGTCAACAAGTGAAATTGCTTCGCTATCGCTGCTTGAAGTATCAGACGTATCATCACTAGTTGTGTTGGAACATGCTACTAATGAAACACCTAACAAAGCAGTAAGCATAATTTTTAATAACTTTTTCATCTTTTCTCCTCCTAAAATCTTTTCAGTTATAATGTAACATTTCACAAAATAAATGTAAACTGTTACATTATATGTTACATTCGGAAATGTAAAAACTTGTAATTTGTTACATGATATGTTATTATGTTATAAAGAGGTGGTCATATGAGCAATAAGAAAAATATCTCTATGAGAGAGATAGCTAAATTATGTAATGTTTCAATTGCTACAGTATCTCGTGTCATGAATAATGAAAGTAATGTTTCAAATGAAACAAGAAAAAAAGTTCTTCAGGTTATGGAAGAATATAATTATCAGATAAAAGATAATTATTATCATATTGAAAATCCAAAAAATAGTATAGGTGTTATATTAGCATCTAGTCAATCTGATTATTATACCCATGTACAAAGACATGTAACTTTATATTTTTTGAATAAAGGTATAGATGTTATTCATTATAATGTAGAAGATAATCCAAATATTGAAAGTAAGGCATTGAATGCTTTATATCGAGCTAAGGTGGATGGCCTGGTGATGATTTCCTGTCATAGTGATGCTATTAATGATATTACTAATTATACGATTCCAACTGTTTGGATTGATAGTAATGATAAGAATTTAATGAAATCTAATTCTTTATGGGTAACAAGTGATCATTATGTTTCTGGACAAATGGCAGCAAGTGAGTTTATTCTTAAAGGTTGTAAAAATCCTCTTATTATTACTGGTCCATACAAATCTATACGTCAAAGTCAACGTAATCAAGGCTTTATTGATTCATTTAAAGAAATAGGTATAGAAATATCTAAGGATCATATTGTGACAGTACCAAGTATCAATGATCCATTTACAGAAACAAAAGATTTAGTAAAATATCTTTATATTAAAGGATTACGTTTTGATTGTATTTTTGTCGTTAATGATTGGCGTGCATTAGGTGCTATGATAGGATTACAACAACTTAATATTAGAGTTCCTGAACAAGTAAAAATCATTGGTTATGATGGTATATCTCTTGCTAGTAAATCAATATTTAATATTACTTCTATTAGGCAAAACACGGAGCTTATTGCTAGAAGTGCTTGTGAACTTCTATGGAACAAAATCAATGACGAGGAAATAACAGAAAATCATATTATTATTCCTACGGATTTGGTACAAGGACAAACAACATGATAAACGGTAAATTAAATTACATATTAAACTATGTAGAAGTTGGTGATATCCGTCATGTTATCGCTAAATATATGAAAAAACATATGCAAGATATGCCTCGTACATCTATTAATAAAATAGCTAATGAATGTCATGTATCAAAAGGAATGATTATGAAGTTTGTCCATGAATTAGGCTATGATAGTTATATTGATTTAAAAGATGATTGTGCGACTTATTTAAATGAAATCAAACAAAATCATAAGGAACAAGATTACCATTATTATATTCAAACCATGAATAGTCAAATTAATGATTTATGTTTATATATAGACTTTGAAAAACTTTATGTATGGGCTGATATGATTAAACATTGTCGTTGCCTTTATTTATATGGTGATGTCCTTACGAGACCCATATTGATTAAGCTACAATATCAATTAGACACTTTATTTTTACCTGGAGTTATTATCAGTGAAGGTATTAAAAAACATTATGAAGTTAAGGAATCGTCATTATTTTTAGTGTTTAGAATATCAAAAGATGAGCATCTTCAACGCACTATTAAATCATTTGAAAAATTTCATTGTGACATTCTAGAAATAACTAATGATAGCGAATCACCTTATGATCATTTCTATTTTCCTTGTGATGATGAAACAACACTAATTAATTTTTTGTTTATATTCATAGATCTTATTACGATGATTATAAAAAATGGTTCATGATTTGTGAACTTTTCCAATTTATTTTTCTAAATATGTTAAAATATTATTAGGAGGAATAAAATATGCTTAGAATATTGTTATGTTGTGGTGGAGGCTTTTCTTCAAGTGCTATTGTTGTAAGAATGCAAAATGAAATTAAGGATAGAGGTTTAGAAGATCAATATAGTATTGATTTCTACCCATTAGAAGTTGCAGGACTAAACTATGCTAAAGAAAAATTCGTTGATTATGATGTGATTATTTGTTGTCCACATTTAAAGATGGTTGTTAGAAGAATGATGGAATCAGATGTAGAATATGATAAACCAATCTATATCTTACCACCAAAGATGTATGGTATGATGAAACTAGATGAAATCATCGCAGATTGTGAAGATGTTGTAGAAATGTATAATAAAGATCACAAAAATCCTGTTTGCTTCCCTGGTGAAGAAAACATCATGAAAGTCAAAAGAGGCGTCGCTTATCGTCATCAATAATATAAGATAGTCTTTTAAAAGGCTATCTTTTTTGTTACAATAATTTCAGGAGGAACTTGGTATGATGAGAATATTGTTATGTTGTGGTGGAGGCTTTTCTTCGAGTGCGATTACGGTTAGGATGCAAAATGAAATTAAAGATAGAGGTTTAGAAGATCAATATAGTATTGATTTTTATCCTTTAGGTCTTGCTGAGGATATGTATATAAAAAATGAATCTTTTGATTATGATATTATCATTTGTTGCCCACATTTGACACTCCATGTTGATAGAATGGTGAATTCGGATGTTGAATACAATATACCTATCTATATTTTACCACCTAAAATGTATGGTATGATGATTCTAGATGAAATTATAGCTGACTGTGAGGATATTATAGAAATGTATAAGGAACATCCAGTAAATCCGGTTCATTTTCCTGGCGAAGAAAGAATTATGAAGGTTAAAAGAGGTGTGGCTTATCGCCATGCTCATAATAAGGAAGGATGAGTAAAATGATTGCATGTGTTGATATTGGTGGAACGTCTTTAAAGGTAGCTGTTGCTGATAATGATGTGTTACTAGAAAAAGGAAAGTTGCCTGTAAGAGAGAATTTTGATTTGTTTGTAGAAGAAATAGTCAATTGGGTTTTAAAAATGAAAGAAAAATATGATATTGAAGGATTGGCTTTTAGTGCACCAGGTGCTGTTGATACAAAAACTGGTATTATTGGTGGAGCCAGTGCTATTCCTTATATTCATGGCCCTAATTTTAAGGAAATATTTTCTGAAAAATTAAATGTTAAAGTGAGTATTGAAAATGATGCTAATTGTGCTGCTTTAGCTGAAGTTTATAGTGGTGCTGCTAAAGGATATCAAGATGTATGTTTTGTAGTATGTGGTAGTGGTATTGGTGGAGCAGTGATTAAAGATGGCTTGATTCATCATGGTAAGCATCTTCATGGTGGTGAGTTTGGATATACTATTGTTTGTGAAGAAAATGGTCATATGCCTATATTAAGCGATGTTGCTTCAACTCAATCAATGGTTAGAAATGTAGCGAGTCAATTAGAAGGTGATTGGAATGGTGAAAAAGTCTTTACAGAAGCGCAAAACGGCAATCAAATATGCATCGATGCCATTGAAAGATTTTATCATTATCTAGCTTTAGGTATTTATAATATTCAATATACCTATGATCCAGAATTGATAGTTATAGGTGGTGCTATTTCACAAAGAGATGATCTATGTGAGAATATTTCTAGACATTTGGATATCATTTTAAAAGAAGTAGGTATTGCTCATATTAAACCAAAAGTAGTAAGTTGTAAATACTTTGGTGATGCTAATTTAATAGGGGCATTAGTTAATTACAGACAAGAAGTTTAATTTTCAAACTTCTTTTTATATAAACATAATAAACTATTGTAAAACAAAAAACTCATGCTAAAATAAGTAAACGATGGAGGTGAGATAATGAAGATAGGTATTTTTAGTGACGCTTACATTCCTTTTACGAATGGTGTGACAACTAGTATTTTAATGCTTAAACAATCATTAGAAGCAAAAGGACATACAGTCTATATTGTTACAGTAAGTACATCAAGAAAATTTGAAACAGAACAACAAGGTAAAGTTATTCGTTTACCATCATTGCCTATACCTATGTATAATTATCGTATTTCCTTTTTATATCATAAAAAAGCTATGAAAATCATTGAATCATGGCATTTGGATGTTATTCATTCACAAACAGAGTTTGGTATAGGCATGTTTGCAAGAATTGTATCTAATAAATACAATATTCCTCTTATTCATACTTGTCATACTATGTATGAAGATTATGTGCATTATATCAATGGTGGCCATTTTAATGGATTATTTAAAAATATCGTTAAGAAAATAACACAAAAATTCTGTCAAAGAAAAGATTTAGAACTCATTGTTCCAACGACAAAAATATCAAAACTATATAATGAAAAATATAAAATTAAAAAGAATATTCATGTTATACCGACAGGTATTAATATAAATAAATTTGATATGAATCAATATCCAAACTTTGATAAAGATAAATTAAGAAAAGATTTAAAAATTGATAAAGATGATTTTGTGATATTGTTTGTTGGTAGAATAGCTCAAGAAAAGAATTTAGAGATGTTGATTCGAGTGATGGATCAATTACCAGATCATATCAAATTATTGATTGTAGGAGATGGCCCACAACTATCGCAATTAAAATCCATGTCTAATCAAAATGTCATATATGCTGGTAGTATAGATTGGAACGATAATATTCAATATTACTATTTTATAGCCAATTGCTTTGCTACAGCATCACGAAGTGAAACCCAGGGATTAACAGTTATAGAAGCTATGGCAGCAAAACTTCCAGTTATCGCAGTTAACGATGAAAGCTTTACAAATACTGTAAAAAATGGTTATAATGGATTTATATTTGATAATGATAAACAATATATAGATGCTATTACAAAGTTATATAATAATAAAGATGTACTTGATAAATTAAGTTTAGGGGCATATGAAACATCTAAGAAATATTCAGCATCATTATTTGGGGATAGATTATTAGAGGTATATAAAAAAGTATTATAGGGGATAAAAAATGAATGAATTATTAAACAACAAATATGTATTGGTGCCTTTTGTATTATGGATTGTTGTTCAAGTATTTAAGGTTATTTTTGAGGGATTAAGAAATAAGAAGGTAGAATTAAAAAGAATATTTGGTTCTGGTGGTATGCCAAGTGCTCATAGTGCTGTTGTATGTTCTTTGGCAACCCTTATTGGTAAATATGAAGGATTGGATAGTTCTACATTTGCGATAGCAGCTATTTTGGCTATTATTGTGATGTATGATGCTTGTGGGGTAAGATATCAAGCAGGGAAACATGCAGTGTTGCTTAATGATTTACTGAATCATGAAGTGAAGTTAGAAGAAATGATAGGTCATACATATTTACAGGTAGCTATGGGAGCTATTTTAGGAATTATTGTTGGTTTGATATTTTAAATGATCCACGATTGTGGATTTTTATAATGTTAAGACGTATCTTAAAATAATATGTTTATTTTGAATTATGTTTGCTTGAGCTTATAATGTTTGATATGATACTTAAGAAGGTGAGAGTTATATGATAGGGTTAGGAACAATTGTTAATACTATTGCAATTATTATTGGTAGTTTGATTGGTATGATTATTAAAGGTGGATTAAAACAAAAATATCAAGATATATTGATGCAAGCTTTAGGCCTTGCAACAATGTTTATTGGATTATCAGGAGCTATGGCAGGGATGCTTAATGTGAGTGATGGAACAATTGAAACACAAGGATCAATGTTATTGATTGGATCACTTGTATTTGGAGCTATTGTAGGAGAGTGGATTGATATTGAATTACGTTTGGAACAATTAGGTGAGTGGTTACAAAGTAAAGTGAAAATAAAGAATGATTCACATTTTGTGGAAGGCTTTGTCACAGCTTCACTTGTCGTATGTATTGGAGCCATGGCTATTGTTGGGGCATTACAAGATGGACTTCAAGGAGATCCTAGTACGTTATTTGCTAAGTCAATATTAGACTTTGTGATTGTTATGATTTTTGCTTCAACATTAGGTATTGGTGTAGCTTTTTCAGCACTACCTATATTTGTCTATGAAGGTGGTATTACGTTATTTGCTACATTTATTTCACCATTTTTAACACAGACAGTTATTTCTAATTTATCTTTTGTAGGTTCTGTTCTTATATTTGGTGTAGGTATTAATTTATGTTTTGGTAAAAAAATAAAAGTAGGCAATTTTTTGCCTGCTATGATTATTCCATTTTTCTTTCATTGATTTTTAATATAGTAATCGTCCAATGCATGGGCGATTTTTGTTTAAAAAATCGTATCAAACACTTTTCTTAATTCTTCTTTTTCATCATAATAACCATCATTACTAGACCAATCCATAGCTATACCCATTAATGCACTTGTATATACATGCAACATAGCTTCAGGATTTCCTTTTTTGATTTCATTATTTTTTTGCCCTTTTTTGATAAGTTGTATTTGCATATCATATTGTTTGATTCTTGAATTACTTGATTTGTAAGCTTTATAGGGAGAAAAGAAATTCATACCTCTTTGTATATCTGATATCATAAAAGATTTTAATAATTTAGGTGTTAAGCTAATAGTATTATCAATACTAAATTCTAAAGTTTTCCATAATTGCTCTTTAGCATTATCAATATTAATGATTTCCATAACAACAGGTGATAAATCTGAATATAGCTGTTCATAGTAAGCAAATGTAATATCATCTTTATTCGCAAAATGATAATAGAAAGTTCCTTTCGTAATATGACATTCTTTACATATTTGAGCTATTGTTGTTTCTTCATAACCTTGTTTTTTAAATAATTCAATTGTCGTGTTAATAATTCTTTCTCTTGTGTCTTTCATATATTCTCCTTTTAGACTTTTTTTGAGTTTAGTACAAATAGTTTTGTACATTATATTCATGTTTAAAAATTATCATGATAATGTTTATAAT
>JAJQGQ010000031.1 GCA_021200395.1 Erysipelotrichaceae bacterium | reverse complement strand
TCTAATCCTGATATTTAAGGACTTAAACCAGCCTTTTTCAATCAAATGAATTAAGCTTTTTCTTTATGTATTGATATTTGTGTATTAATGCTTTTATATTGTGTGGGCGAAATGTGGGCGAAAATGCACCAACTGGAAATATGATCTAAATTGTGATATAATAAAGTTGCCTGATAAATCAGGTAATCTATTTAATATGCTTGATAAATTAAACTTTTGTTGCTGGTATATAAATAGATCTTCAATTTCTTTTGATTTCCATATAGCCTTAAAAGAATCATGTTAAACTTCTTGTACATGGTTCTTTTTTATTGTCCTAGCATCAAAAAATGCGTACATATTTAACCTATGTACGCATTTTTTAATTTATTTGAGTATTTATACCAATATGATGAAAACACGCTCAAATCGAATTTATGGGGCTATTTTGTCAATCTTCATCAGGTATATTGTCAATAATGACAATTTCACCATTAACATTGCTATTAATATTCTCTTTAAATAGTCCGTATCTTTTGCCTAACAACTCGCAAGCCTTCAAGCGTTCCTTTTCATCAGGTGCCTTTAAAATCGTTTCTTGCGTACCATTACCAGCCATACAAAGCACGCTTGACTGCGTTTGTCCTCTCATAACGCTGGTTAAGTACTCCAATACTTCTTTAGCATCTGCTATTTTACTGCTTTCTATCTCTTTCAATTTTTCATCAATATATTTTCTCAAGTAAGGTTTAGTAAGGTTTTCTCTACCAATCTGTTTAGCACATTTCTTTGAATAACCTGCTCGAACAGCTGCCTGCGTTGCGTTACAGTCTATTAAGTACTCTAAACAGAATCTCTTTTGCTTTACTGTCAATTTTTCCATTATGTTCACTTCCTTTATCATCAGTATAATATATTTATATCTTCCTTGTAATATCCCATTTGTATAACGTCCTTATTTTCCTTTAGACATAATTCAATCATTTGTATAACTTCTTCTTCACTACGTCCAACAAGTAAAGGAATAGTAGGAAAAGCATCATCAAATGAATTATTGTATTTGTCCAAGTATTCAACCAGTCTATCACTCATATAATTATCATTCCTTTATCACTTATATTATACCATATAAAACAAAAGGACACATCAAATAAATGTGTCCTCAAGCCTTTATAAACCAGTACTAGTACCAGCAACAAAGCCTTGTTTATCGACTGACTTGTCAATAAACCAAGCACCATTAACAAATGGTTCTATATCTTCACTGACAATTCTTTCAAATTCTCCTTTATCATCAGGATAATTGTCATCAAAACTCATGCCAGTTAATGCCATACTATCGTATGTATAAGCATTACGATCATAATATTCAATGACTTTCTTTCTTAGATCTTCAAGAGTATTGATAACATTATCACCCTGAACGACTTCAATATTCATCATCATGTGATTTTTATGATAGATATTTATAAGCCCTCTCATTGCTGGATAACAAGCCTTGTACTTGTCAAAGTACATCTGACTTTCAAGTTCTGTAGGCTTGTTTATTTCGATAATCTGCAATGTGTTATTGAAGTCTGCTGGTAAGTCATCAGTAATAATACCAGTAATATCATCTTTAACACTGTCAAATAATTCATTAGCCTTATTGCTAAATTGATATTTAATATTAGCAACTGAATTGATATAAGTCTTTTCTATCTCATCAAGCTTCATTTGTCTGTATGATCCAGTATAATTTTTATAAACGTTGTCGCAATCCTTTTTATAATTCTCATCTAATTTATCTTTTTCTTTTCTATAAATTTTCATATCTCTTAATACATTTTCTAAAATCATAATTCTTTTACCTTCCTTTCATTTTTGTATTAAACACTACCAATAGCACTAGCAACATCATCTATTTTTTTAGATACATCATTTAATGATTCAACAACGCTATCAATTTTATTTTCTAAATCTATATCTAATCTTTCAATTATAACACCAACATTATCATCATGAATTTGTTTGTTAAGTTTTATCAATTCATCACCAATAAGCATAAGTGAAGCAACCTGCATTTTTTGAAGTTCATCATTACAGCTATAAAACATTTCATCTTCATGTTTACATAGCTCGTTTTCTATGCTATTCAAATAAGGTGTTATATTTTTCATTTGATTCTTCTTTGCCATTTTCTTCAGCTCCTTTCATTATCTGGTCATGTTCCTGATATATCAGCTTTTCAAGTTCCTTTATCAATCTCTTGTTGTTTTCTGTGATACTATCCAAAGCACCAAAGACAACATTTGTATTTAATTCACATTCATCTTTGAAGTTTTGTTGTATCATCATCAAACTGCAATTTTCATTATTCAATGATATTAATGTTTGTTCAATCTCTGTTAAATTTTTCATTTTTTATTCTCCTTGTTTTTAAATTTATATTGATATAATCAATGTTTTATAATTGGTGTAGGTGGGTGTATACCATTTTCAAAGCCTTATAGAAATAAATTTATTTTTTTAAAAAATTTATTTTTTTCTTTTTCGGTTTGTAATAGATATACACACCTCTACACTATTTACTTCTTACAATTATTCATTGAGCCAATATTTATCAATTTCATCAGGTAATTTATAAGTAATTCCTTTATTTGAGCGTTTCTTTTCGATTCCTTTATAATTTTTCATCATATCGGTTAATGTTTGCCCTAATACTTTCATACCTCTATCGTTTGTATTATCAAGACTAACATATTTTGTTAATGGTGGAATTTTTATAACAAGTTCCTGCAATGTATATTTTCTCCATGTATTGACATTTGTTTCAAATTTTAATGATCTGATAAGAATCTCTTCTATAGGTGGTAAATACATATATTTTTTATCATGAATAGCAACTTTATTTTGTAGAACTTCATTATCAAGTCTAAAGCAATTACAATTGTTATTAAATAAATAATAGCATTGTCCCCATAGATTAGATCTAAATTCATCATCTATCTTTTGCCAGTTAATAGTTTTATTGATTGGAATAATCCACCAACGACGTGCATCTTTATTGTTGTATAAAAACTTTTCTTCATTAGTAGTACCACATAAAGAACTTAATCTTTTAAATTCTTCTATTTCTCTTTCATAAGGCAATCTTATTTTATCTGAATTTGTAGTTACAAATGATTTAATAGTCGATTGCTTCAATTTAAGAGTTTCATCAATTTCACTTATTTCAACTATCCAACTTTCTGTTATTCGCATAACATTATCTCTTTTGCTGGTGTTGAATGCTTCTGAAATTTCATCGTAATATTTTACATCATGTACAAGACTTTTAAAGAATGAGCTTTTTCCGATGCCCTCTCTACCAGTCAAAATAAGTATACCTTCAGCACCATATGAGCCATCATTAAAAGCCATTGCCACGCATTGAACTAGCCATTTTCTTATTAATATTTGTTCCAGTCTATCAGTTACACCAAGAATATCAAATATTTCTTTAATACAATCTCTTTTTTTATCCCATTTGCACGATAATATATATTCCTGAATAGCATTAAATTTATTTTTTTGATATTCATAGTGTACAAGATTATATACTTCTTTCCATTGTGTAGTTTTTCTTATCTGTGGTATGTTTT
This sequence comes from Erysipelotrichaceae bacterium, assembly GCA_021200395.1. Lineage (GTDB taxonomy): Bacteria > Bacillota_I > Bacilli_A > Erysipelotrichales > Coprobacillaceae > JAJQDJ01. Next base: position 6,126 of record JAJQGQ010000031.1, on the reverse strand, counting down.
TAAGCATTTCCAAGTGTAAAACTGTTACAATATCATTCAATGTTAAGAAGTCACCTTCTTTATTTTTATAATCATCTGAAAAACCACTATAAACTATTTTTTTCTTCATTTCATCAAACTTTATTTGATAATGTTTTTCTTTAAGATAATTGTTAAATATGGTATAATCTAATCGAATCTTATTGCCTTCATTGGCATCCAATCCCATTTTAGAAAATGTTTCATCTCTTAGAATGGTTTCAAGTTCTGACTTATCCAAAGGGTTATCAAGCATATTGAAATTGATATGTGTGATAATCTTTTTTATATCTTCTTCATTCTTGATGCCCTTATTGTTTAGATAAAAGGCATATTTTGATAAATCTGAATTTCTAACATCTGTATCAAAATAAATACAAGTATTACGTTTATCTTTCTTTAGTTTAGTCAATGGGTATAAACAAATAGGCAATTCATCAATATTTGTAGTAATAAAATCATTTTTGAAGCATTTTCTTTTTTTGCCATGTATCTTCACTGGTTCATTAACTACTTTTGTATTTTCTATTGATCCACTGTTAACAAGTGCTTCAATTTTTATATCAAAAGCACAATACCAGTTAACGCAATTTTTACCTTGATTGCAATTATAGTTTTGTGGCTTCTTGAATATCAGGTGAACACCTGAATCTGTAGATACACCAATATAATTTATATTATTATCGTCCAAATACTGAATAACTGCTTCACTTCTAGACTTTCCCCTTATTGGTTCATCAAGTTCACCAGTTTTGTGATTATAATCATCAATATCAATCTTTACGACATCTTTATATGTTATGACATAATCGCCTTTTTTGGGTGGTTCATCAAGTAACACCCATTTATCCATTTTACCTTTTGCGTGTTTACCATTGCCAGCTAAATAGCCTAATACTTCCATTTTAATCACCTCACTTTCATTTAATGATAACTTCTATAATTTCAATTTCTTAGCTAGCTTGTCATTTGTAATCTTTAATAACATAACATTGGTTATAAGTGCTTTAACTTCTATGTTTTGATCTCCTAAATCATCAGCCAAAGACAAAGTAATATTTAATAATAGTGTTTCTATAACTCTGTATAGTTCCATGCAAGTTTTTAAGCTTTCATCATTAACCTTTTTTCCTTTTGCCATGGTTTTATACCTCGTTCAATCTATGATAATTTAACAATGCTTGTTTTCTATTGCTCATATCCAAGCCCTTGTAAGTTCTCTGAAATTCAAGAATATCATCAGGGACAAACATATAATTTTTACCTGTCTTAATTGGGTGTAATATACCAACTTCAATATACATTCTCACTTGATCACGTCCACAATTTAATAACTGTGAAACGTCCTTTATAGTAAGCATTTGTAAAGATACAGTGTTTAGATCTGGCTCTTTTACATCTGAATCCCACGCATTTTCAATAGCTTTCAGCTTGTCAATTCTTATCAAAATAGCCTTTTTGCGTTCTTCACGTTCCTGCCATTGTTTAGATGTTAACAAGTCATTGGAGTTACAAAGCTTGTTATATTCCTTTTCAAGTTCATCATGTTCTTTAAGAATCGAATTTTTTTCTTCTATGCTAGTCATCATCAACACCACCTTTAAAAACAACCAACAAGCAACAAATAACAAACAGTTCAAAAAAACTAACCACAAGTAACATAAAATTAATAGAATAAACGTCCATTTCCTTCAATCTCCTTCTATTGCCTTCTCTTTTAATCAGTCGTTAGTATCCTGATTAGATATAAGGGTTTTACCAGCGTTAATTATATGCTGGTCTGATACTTCATACATCTTATCAAAAGCCTTCAAGAGAAGTTCTTTTTCTTCCTTAAGAATAAAGCCTTCTCTTATACATGAGTCCAATGCTAAAATATAGCCTTTTCTATAATCCTTACTAACTCTTTTCATTGCTGGTACTCCTTTCATTTTTAAAACAAGTAAATAACAATCTCTGATACTATGTTAGATTCATTGAAATCTGTAGCAACCTTTGTTATATACCAGTACTGAATTTTGAAATCTCTGTATTTGAGCGTTTCATCATCACCAAACTTTAATTTTTGTATTGGTATAGCGTTTATAGGTATCTCTTCAAGTCCTTTACCAAATCTCATAAATTGAATAATAGTATCATCTTCTAAACTCATAAATGTATCTATGAGCTGTGCAACTGTAATCTTTTCAGGGTTCCAATTCATAATAAATACTCCCTTTCATCAAATTAGATCTTCAACTTTACAATTCAAAGCCTTTGCTATACGTGAAATAGTTTTAGTTTTCAGCCATTCACCTTTTTTGATTCTTTGATAAGTGCCATTGTAAATATTAGCCTTATCACAAAACTCTTTTACTGACATATCAGCATTAGCAATAGCAATAATTACTTTATCAAAATTTAATACGATGCCATTTTCTTTCATTTTTACACTTCCTTTCTAGTTTAATGGGGTTGACATACTCACCAACTAGATATATAATAGCATAAAGTGGTGATTTAGTAAACCCCTTTTATTAAAAAAGTATTGTTATTATATAAAATAATGGTGTTTAGTTTACTACCACTTGAAAATAATATGTGTTATAATTCACTTTAAGAGGTGGTTATAATGTCTATTGGTACAAACATAAAAAAATATAGAAATGATAAGGGCATTTCTCAAAGAGAATTAGAAAGATTAACTGGTATAGATCACTCAAGAATTGCTAAATATGAAAATGATAAAAGCGAGCCTAATAAAGCATCATTAGAAAGAATTGCTAACGCTTTAGAAGTACCAGTTTCAAAGCTTTATGATGATAGTATTGATTGGAGTAAATACGATAAAATGATTGATTTAGATAGCATACGTGAAGGGGCTACTTTGATTGAATCAATTCAACATTATTTCAATGATAAAGATAATGATGCTTATTTAGTTCTTGAAATGTATTATATGCTCAATGAAGAAGGAAGAAAAAAAGCCTTTAATTATCTTTATGATTTATGCTTAATGAAAAAATATAGTAAAGAAGAAATGAATGAAAATGATCTTCTTTTAAAATTATATGGTCAACTTCCTGATGAAGATTTATAAACCAACTGACAACCAATAATTAAACCTCGATAAGTCCTATAACACATGATTAGAATGATTATAGGAGATGAAAAGAAATGGGAATTTGTAAAAGAAAAAAGAAAAATGGTTTTTCTTATGAGGTTAATTTCACTTATAAGGAAAATGGTGTATCAAAGCGTTATTTCAAGGGTGGTTTTGCTGGTACCAAAGAGGGTAAGCAACAAGCCCAAGATCATGAAACTATTATGAAAGCTCAATTAATTGAATATGGGTACATAAAAAAAGAATGTAACAAGACATTCAAGCAAGTGTATGATGAATTTTTGGAGATAGGTGCCAACAAGTACCAAGCTAACACAATTCAAACAACAAGATCACGTGTTAATCGTGCTAAAGAGTTGTTTAGGTATCCTATTAAAGCTATTGATCATGCTATGCTACAGAAATTCTTTAATAAAAGGAATGATAAAGGTATTGAAGAAAATAAAAGTATGAAAGTATGTTTAAATCGTATATTTGAGTTTGCTTTAGATATGGACTATATAACAGTTAATCCAATATCAAGAGTTAATGTTATTGGTCAAGATAATCATCATGATCATAATGATATTATCAGCCATGAGGACTTTTTAAAGCTTACGACTGCATTAGACAATGAAACAGAATATAAATATCATGTATATTCTATTGCTGTCAAAATCGGCTATTATACTGGATTAAGAGCATCTGAGATATTTGCACTTGAAAGAAGTGATATTGATTTTGATAGAAATATCATAGATGTTAATAAAAAACTTGTGTATCATGGAATAAAAAAAGATAAGATATACGCATCCCACCAAATGAAAAACAAATCTTCAAAAGCAAGTATACCATTATTTTATGATTTAAGACAAGCATTAATTGACTGGTTTCAGGTTAATCATCATGATGTTATTATCAGTGATGAAAATGGTTGTTATTTAAGTCCTGAATGTGTACAAACACAAATCAAGAAATATGCTAGTAAATTAGATATTGATTTTCACTTTCATATGTTAAGACATACTTTAGCAACTTCTTTAGTTATGAATGGTGTGGACGTTAAGACAACTCAAGAAATACTTAGACACGCTAACGCAAGCACTACTTTAAACATTTATACACACGTCAATGAAACACAAAAAAGAGATGCTTTAAATCGTGTTTTCAATAAAAAGTGTGAGGAAAATGTGGGCGAAAGCAATGATTCAACATTAATCAATTAAAAATATATTGATTTTATCGAATTATTTTGAAATTAAAATATAACGTTTTAAGAGCTAGAAATAGCTCTTTTTAATTGATTCGAGCAATTATTCGCTATATAATGCGAAAACCAAGAAAAAAAGTATAAAAATATAATTAGAAGATGAAAGAGATGCTATTTTAATAATAGCATCTCTTTATAATCTAATATTTACTTTTTATATTGTTTTCTGTATCAATAATAATAACAGTACTTGAATCAATATAAGTCATCATTTTCTTCATTTCACTTTCTGAAATAGCAATGCACCCATCTGTATTAGGAGAACTTGTTTTGCAATGTAGAAAGATGGCTGAACCTTTGTTATAAACATTTGACGAATTATAATTAATTACTGCCAGATACTTATATCCTGGAGAATAATCAATTAAATGTTCATCTTTAGTTTTATCACAATCATGGGTTGAAACACTTTCATCAACAAGCTGATTATAATAATTTTCACCACCACACCAATACATTGAAGAGGTTATTTGCGTATATGACATTATAGTACCTGGATTAGATGCAATACCCATTAATTTAGAAAAATGATAAGTCCCTGTTGGTGTTTTTCTATCTCCTTCCCTGGTTTTACCGATACCATATTGACCAAGATTGGCAGTAGTACTAATAACTGTCTTCCAAGTACCATTGGATTTCTCATAGTATTTAAAAGAACCATTAGATGAAGATGTTGATGAAACAGAAACTATAATAATTTTATTAGTACTACTAGCAACTTTTAATGATGATACATCAAAACCTGCAGATGTACTGCTAGATGAAGAACTGGAGCTTGTATTTGATGAAGTTGTACTCGGTTTAGTTGTGCTCAAATATTTAGAAGAAGCATAAGCTGTCTGTCCATTGTATTCAATGCGACTCCATCCAGCATCAGATGTCCCTGTACGTTTAACAGAAGTTCCTTTTGATAATGTTCCTATTTGTGAATAACTTGTACTTGCACCTGAACGTATATTAAGTGTAGATGTATTGATTACATACACTGTTTCATTGACATCTGTAAAAGTTATATCAGTTGTATTATTTTCTGCACTTGTTGATTCATCAGAATCATTTTCACCAGTAACTATTTCTATCGTTATTTCAACTTCCGTTTTATTTTCGTATGAATCAGTTGCGATGATAGTTGCTTTGTATGATCCAACATTTTCATAATCAACATTTTCATCATTGATAGATATGGTTACATCAGATAAATCAGAAGTACTTATATTGGATAAATCCATATTTGATCCTTTTTCTAATGTATATGTACTATCAACATTATCAAATATTGGAGCAGTTGTATCTACGACATTAACATTTACAAATGCTTGCTCTTGTTTATAGCTTATAGTTACAGTATATTCACCAACAGGTGGATAATCATATTTTGAAACAATGTCTTCACCATCTTCGTTGGTAGTTGTTTGTGTTTCGTTTATAGCATCAGTAGTAACTTGAATGGAAGAAATGATTTCTTCATCGATTTGTTTTGTATCAATATAATCTTTAGCTTCTAAAGAAATGGTGTTACCATATTCTACTTCAATGGTATCATTTAATAAAACCAAAACTGAAGATTCATCCTCTTTGGAATAATATACAATACCAATAATGAGTATAATAGCAAGAATAATAACGACTATCTTAGAAGATGTCTTTTTTAAAATATTCATTTGATATTTCCTTTACCTTTTAAATTATAAATATTATAACTTATTTGTTGAATATATAATTTGTATCAAGAAATATGACAAAATATTTTATATAA
>JAJQGQ010000007.1 GCA_021200395.1 Erysipelotrichaceae bacterium | reverse complement strand
ATTATAATCTCATACTTAATTTTCCCATTTATTTTTTAATTATAACTTACTTACCACTTTACTAACTACTTTACTTACTACTTAACCTACTACCTATTCAGCATTTTGATCATTAATCTTTTGATAGTAGCCACCTTTTCTAGGAGTTCCAATAAATTCTATTAAATCACTTTTTTTCAATTTAGAAATAGCATTACTAACCGCTTTTTCTTTTAAGCCACTCATTTCACTAATAGCTGGTGCTCTTAATCCTGGATTTTTAACTATTGTCTCAAATACAATTCTTTGATTATTTGGTAACGTAGATAAATCAAATAAAACGATTGTACTAGAACCATTAGTTTTATCATCTTTATCCTTATATTCTTTATATTCTTCATTAATATACATAATGACTTGTGTATAGTCATCATAATCATTATCTGGATAAAATACAGGTGCAGGATTGCCGTTTTCTGCTAAAGCATCTTTTGCTCTTCTAATACCTGATCCATAAGATTCTATAAGATGTAATGCATAAAACATATCTTTAATTTGTGGATTTAAGTATGTTCTTATATCAAAAGTTGTTTTCTCATTTAAATCCTTAATAGTTAATGGTGGTAATGGTCTATTATGGTTGGTAAATGAAATACGATCAGGATAAATATATATACCTGCATAATTTGGATCATCATAGTTTTTGTGAACGATCATATTTGTTGAAAACTCATTCCAAGCAATATCAGGCCAGTTTTTAACAATACGATGATAAATATTTCCACTTTCTCGAATTGTATATGAACGTCCTATTGAACTTTTAAAGAAGTCTCTTACTTCTTGTGCTTGTATCCAGATTGGTCCATCAAATTTTAAAGATTCCATGCGAGATGTTCCATCATCACTTTCCATAATAATTTCTACATGAGCTCCAGGTATAAAATCCTCAGGTCGATCGGCAAACATAAGTAATGCAAAATTCTTTACTCTATCTTTATTATATTCATCTTCTCCTACAAGTTTTAAAGCTCTAGCCATTTCTTCCATTGGTAATTTTTTTATATCTTCGGCAGCACCTGTTTTGATAAGATATTGTTTCATATAATTATAATTTAAATCTTCAATTGTAGCTCTATCATGAAAATCATCACAAAAAGAATAACCTGCAAATTTTCTTAACAACTCAAATTCTTGTCTAGTTGAAGGCAAAACAGTATCACGATTTATACGTATATAACGTCCACCTTTAGGTAAACCTGTTACTCGTGCTCCTTTGTCAGTAACTTCTGTTAATCTCATACTAGGCTCTACTATCACCACCATATACCATCTATCATCTATCTTATCAAAAACAAAATGACATGTAGGTGTAGGTTGAACATGCTTAAATAAAGCTCTTACATGATTCTCTGCAGCTTCCAACTGACCTTCATCCAACCCTAGTATAGGTCTTTGTGGAATAGCTTTTATTTTGTTTTCAGTATCATTTACTTCTTCAACACCAATAAAAAGATAACCATAATTTCTATTCATATAATTATTCGCAAAAGCACATAAGGTCTTTAAAATCTTATCGCTTTGTTTATATGATTTCTTATATTCAACATAATCACATTCAACACTATTATTTTCAATAATATAGTGTGCATTTTCTTGTAAATCTTTTATGTTCATAGATATCATCTCCTCTTATTATTATATACAATAAAACATCGTTTTATCTTAGTTAAAATCATTCAAATATTATTCTTATGATCCTCCTATTTTATGTTCTTCAACAATCTCACATTTAATACTATCAAATAAAACATAGTAAACGGGTGTCTTAACCTTATTAGTATTAAACTTTTTAACTAAATTATATGCATTTAATTCTTCTTCGTCATTATAATCAAATAATATATTTATTGCTTTATAATCCTTATCAATAGAAACCATCACCATGAATATCATAGTATAATAGTTAAATGCATCGAAAGGCTCCTTAAAACCATATTGATCTAATTTATATTTGCTCATTATATCAACCAAAACCAAATAATTTGAATCTTTCTTTTTAGCAATTTCACCTATAAATTGATGATCTCCAAAATCATGAACATGTAACGTGTGAAATGAATTTACAATATTCCACCCATGAATATACATATATGCTAAATATCTTAAAGACATTTCACTAACACGTTTTATGTAAGGATCATTTGTAGCAGTTTCACCATATAAAATAAGCTTCATAACTTCTACTTCATTTTTACCAGTAAATTTAGACAAAGCTTTTAAGACCTTGGAACTAGGTAGTTTGGTAGCTCCACTTTCAATTTTCTTGATTGTATCAACGCTAATTCCTAATTTATTTGCAAACTCTGCTTGAGTCATATAATTTTGTAAACGTAGTACTTTCATATATCTACTAAAATACATAATAGCCTCCTCTAATAAATAAAAGTGTAAAATAATCCATATTTATATTGCATATTATTACACCTTGTGTTATAGTATATCCAAGGTGTAATAATTTTCCGTTATGTTCATGAAATTATTATACCTTAATTCGGGGGTGAAGTAAATGAAATATATATGAATATTAAACGAAAAGACTATCTAGTCCATCGCCAAACTTCTTAGATAGTCAACCACGAAAAGAGACATATTTTTATAATACTCTTTCACAGAGATTATAACAAACTTTATGTCTCCTTTCAAACTATATTTTAGAAAGGAGCTTTTTATATGCTAAGTCAAACAGAATTACTCAATAAAACGTATTCAGCTGAGAACAATTATTTATTTGGTGGTTTATTAAGACCAGGTTTATATGTTTTAGCTGGAACAAGCAAAGTAGGTAAATCAATCATGGCGACTACTATTGCGAACGCTGTTGCTAAAGGGGAGGATTTTCTTGGGCAGGTAATGCCGCAAGGCAAGGTTCTCTATTTTGATAATGATAACTATGATTATGAGGCAAAAGGTAGACTCGTTGCTTTGAATCTATTAGAGAATGATGATATTTTTTATGAATTTGATAAATCTAAATCTATTGATGATATTAAATATGTTCTTTATAGCATTAAAGATATTAAGAATTATCGATTGGTTATTATTGATTCATATATTGGATTAAAAGAAGTTACTGATAGTGATGATTCTTATCAAGATTTATATCCAATTATTAAAGAGTTACGAGATTATATTGTTAAAAAGAATTTAGTGGGTATTATTATTCATCATACTAAAAAAGGAAAAGAGAGAATGGATCAGGATAACCTATTAGGTTCTAGAGCTTTATCTGGTGCTACTACTGGAACATTGTTGTTATCGGTACGTAATGAATTTGATAGACATGGTGAATTGAAGCTTATTTTGAGAAATAAGAAAACTGTTTTTAAAATCAAGAAAGATGAGAATGATATTAATTGGTTATTAGATGATGATGAATCAGAAACAACAGAGGTAATACCTAAGAATATTCTTTTTCTTATCAACACAGTTGTCTGTGAAGAAAATCATAAGCTTATAGGTACTTGCCAGGAGCTTGTTCAAAAAACACGTATGGAGCTTAATCCTAATTTCCTTTACAAATATCTTAAAGCTAATAAGAAATATCTTGATGAAAACAATGTGACCTTTGATAGAGATAGAAAAAAAGGTCAAAGAATAATTATTATTGAATATCATGATGACAGTGTGACAGATGAATCTGGTGCGTAAATCAAGTGTCATCTGTCAAAGAACTTTGAAAACAAAATAATGCCAAAAATAAGAGACCAAATTTGGTCTAGCAAGTTATACCAAAATGCTACGCTTTTGGAAACTTGCTCTGCCGAGGGCTTAATGATGGAGGACAACTATGGCTCACGTTGACAAATACAACCGTAATAATATAACTGGTTTAGTCATTCATTATGAACGTAAAGAAGGTTGTGAGTTATCAAATAAAGAAATTGATAAAACAAGAACACATCTCAATTATAATCTTGCTGCTCAAATCCAACCTTTAAAACCAGAAAAATATATTTCCAAAAGATTAGATGAAGTCAAACACATTAATCGTAAAGATATTATTGTCATGGCTGATTGGATAGTCACTTTACCTAAAGATGTATTAGATGATGATAAAGATAAGTTCTTTGAACATGTGTTTCAATTTATGAAAGAGGAATATGGTGAAAAGAATATTGTGAGTGCCTGGGTGCATAATGATGAAACAACGCCTCATATCCATGTGGGATTTATGCCTGTTATAGATGATGAAGGTATTGAAAGATTAAATTGTAAGAAGCTCATAACAAAAACATATCTTAAGACCTTTCACAATCGTTTATCATATTATCTAGAAAATAAGTTAGGTTATAAATGTGAAATTCTAAATGGTGCTACTGTTAATGGCAATAGAACTATCAAAGAATTAAAAAATCAGGAAGATATTTGTTTAGGCAAAGCCAAACAAAATATCATGGATAGTATAGCCGTATCCAAAGAACTCGCTAAAGATGCAGAGAATATTGAGTTTAATGGTTCATTTATATCAAAGATGAAATCATTACCTAAAGCTAATAAAGCGATTGAAGATTTAACAAAATCAAATAAAGACTTATCATTAGATAATTATAGATTGATAAAAGTGATTGATGTCCAAAAGAAAGAATTAGATATGTATCGTGAAATGCCTTTAGCTAAACAGCTAAAGAAAAAAGACGAAACAATTAATAATCTCTACTCATCTATTAATGACTTGCATAATGATATTGATAATCAGGAATTTAAATATATGAAACTACAAAAAGAAAATAAACAGCTTTATAAGAAACAAGATGAATTAATGATTGATAATAAAATCTATAAGTTATTCATTGATACATTTAATCTAGGAAATATATTTAAACAATTTAAATCACATTTAATTTATAATAATTTTTCATTAAAAATAGGACAACTTAAAGACCTATGTACTAGTATCATTAAATCTGTTACTTCACTATTCAATATATATAATAGAAAAGATGATCAAGGAATTATTCATATTGGTACAAAAAATAATAAACAAAAATACAGATAGGAGGGTTTATATGACCGAATTAAAAATGCTTACAAGAGAAGATGTCGCTGAATTATTTCATTCACATGTTAATACAATTTCTATGTTAAGAGAAATTGGTGTTCTTGAAGGTATAAAGATTGGCAAGAACTATATGTTTCCTGCTTCTATTATTGTTCAATTTGAAAATGATTATTTAGGTTTAGATTGCAGCAATAAGGAAAAAGCTTTAGAAAGCAAACGTATTGTTGATGCTAAAAAGAGTGCTATGGCTAAAGGAAGTGAACATTCATGAGTGTAAAGAAAGAGGAAAATGGTACTTGGACAGCTACTGGGAGATATCCTAAGGGTCCAGATGGGAAAGTAAGAAGTTATAAACGTAGAGGTTTCTCAACCAAGAAAGAAGCTAAAGAGGCTGAAAGAAAGCTATTAGAAGAGTTTAAGGGTGTTGCTAATACACATATGACGATCAATGAATTAATTGAGGAATATCATAAAGATGCACCTATTCTCTATAAAGAATCAACTTTAAAAGGATATTATCGCATTGAAAGAACATTCATTATTCCTCAACTAGGAACCAAATATATTGATAAGCTTACGACTATGGATATTCAAAGATGGATAAATACTATCTATGAAAATGGCTATGATGGTAAGAAATACAGTGATGAGACAATCAAAAGTATTCTTTTACATCTTTCTGGTTTATTAACCTATGCTCTTAAACACGACTGGCTTATTAAAAACCCATGCAGTAATGTAGATAGACCTAGAAATCCTAATAAGAAATCTAATGAATTATCTAGTAAAGATAATTATTGGGAGATTGATGAATATAATGAGTTTATGGAAACAGTTGAAGATGGAGAAAGATATGATATTTATGAATTCTGTTTCTATACTGGTTTAAGAATCGGTGAATTTTGTGCCTTACAATGGAAACATGTTGATTTAGAAAACAAAACCATTACTATTGAACAGTCACTTAGTTCCATCACTTCAAAGATCACATCACCTAAAACTGATAATTCATATCGTACTATTACAGTTCCTAATAAAATAATGGATAAGCTACAATTAAAGTATAGCTATGTTAGTCAGATTAGAAACTTTAATGATGAATGGTATGTCTATAAAGATGAAACCTATATTTCAGTAGGAACATTACGTAGATGGTTTAATGAAGATGTTAGAAAAGCTGGTGTTAAGATCATTACATTTCATGGCTTAAGACATTCACATGCTTCTTATTTATTATCTAATCCTATGATTTCAGAACAATTGATTGCAGACAGACTTGGACATACAGTTGCTGTATTAAGAAAGACATATGCACATGTTTATAAGAAACATAGAAAATATTTAGATGATTATATTTCTAATCTATAAGCAAAGGAACACCCGATGGTGTTCCTTATTTTATGATTGTATTAAATTGATAATACTATTCTTCTTTAGTATGATATATCCAGCAATTGTTGGTATAGCTAGTAACAATACATAGAAGGCAAATGCTATAACTATTAATTCTAATATTTTTATTATTTCTAACTGATATAATACCTCTACAACAAATATAGATACTAACAACGATATGCCTACTGTCATTGCTACATAGATATGTGATTCCTTTATGATAATACCAATAATATCTTTCAGAGATAAACCATTCGCATATAACAGCCCAAACTCATTAACTCTTTCTGTTATATCCTTGCTTCTATCATAGACAATTAATATAAAGATACAAAAAGTCAGTACAATCGTTATTTGCGTAATACCATCCAGTAACTGATTATTTAATAATGATAGATTACTAATATCCACAGATGAATAGATTGTTATATTAGAATCAATGTTTTTAATATCATATTCAAAGGTATCTAGATTCACATCTTTATTGAATTTAACAATATAGAGATATGGTGACATATCGGTATTTATGATTTCCTTTAACTTATCATAGGATATGTAAACAATCTTCTCACCATTGTCACTATACTGATTATAATAGCCTTTTTCTAAAACACCATTGATGGTTAGATTATAGCTTGTACCATTGTAATCTATTGTTATATTATCATCCTCTAATATACTGCCTAATGAATAAGATACATAAATACCTGAATCGTTATTATAGGTTGTATCAATACGGGATGATAAATCAGTATAGCTTTGAATGAGTATGCTTTCATTATTATACATTGGATACAATTCATAGAAAGGTATCAGATCTTCTACACCACTAATATTTCTAATCTTGCTTTGCACATCACTGCTTAAATACTTCTCTATCGTATTAATCGCAAATTTCTTGTCAGAACCATAATACACTCTTATTTCTTCTAGTGGACTGTTGATAACTTCATCAATGATATAGTTCTGATAATAATTACTGTAGCCAAAATTAAACAATAGAATAAACAATGTAATAGACATAAGAATATATAACGCTTTCTTAATCGTTTTCTTAGATATATTTATGTACTGTCTAATGGATTGTTTATAATATTCATCACTTCTTGAAGTTAATTCATATGCTTCGGTTTTATTAATTTCTTTATCAGCTACAATATGACAATTCTCTATCTTGAATAATACATCAGCTTTATCCATCATACGTTTATCATGGGTAGCGACAAAGACAATAACCTTTCCTTTTTCAGCAATACTTTTAATAATATCAATGACCATCATACAGCTTTCATTATCAAGATAAGATGTTGGTTCATCCAACAACAATAAATCAGGCTGCTTAGCCATGGCGAAAGCTATAGCCAATCTTTGTTTTTCACCACCAGATAGATTATCAATATGTTTACCCTTAAGATAAGTTGTTTTAGTAAGATCTAATAACTTATCAATTTCTTCACTAGTAATATCTAAACCTGCAAGATGAGCTGCAAACTGGATATTTTCTTCAACATTGAGTTTAGGAAACAGATAGTTTTCCTGAAAAACATAGCCTATCTTCTTACATCTAATATCATTCAATTCTTTAGAACTATTGACATCAATATCATCAAAATGATATTCACAGCTTAAATGATTATTCAATAAACCTATTTCATTGAGTAGTGTTGTTTTACCTGTACCACTTTTACCAATTAGGACATTGAGGTTATTTCTATATAACTTTATATGTGCCTTATTAAAGATTGGTCTATCATAAGCAATATTCAAATCTGTTATTTTAATCATTAAAAATTTTCCTTATTATAACTCTATTTAAACAGTATATTAGAAGGGAAATCAATATACTTATTAATGCAAACACCAATATGTTAAACCACTGCTGAACACTATAAAGTATACCTTCATATATCATTTGGAATACCAATAAAACTATATTGACAATTATAAAAGGGAATAAAATCTTATGAATATCATATTCTAATATCTTGCATATTTCACCTTTGTTTAGTCCAAGATTTTGATATAACACTATTTTGCTTTTTTGACCAACGTTATAACGATACAATATAATTATTATAACTATTAGTGCTATCAATGTATAAACAATAGTTAAGATAATAGTATTTGTGTAATTAGCTGTTTTTAATTCAGCAATCTCATTAACATAAGCATATGGTGTAAAAGTCAACATTTTTGAATTTGAACTTTCTACATCAGAAGCTACTTTATCCAAATTATCTACTGAATCTACTAAAACAATATAATTAGACGGAATATAATCTATGATTGTTTCATCTAAATCATCATATAAGGTAATAGCTTCTTCTCTAATGTAAGTTGATAAATTATCATTTACTATTTGATTTAATTCTTCATAATTAACATATATTGATCCATAATTATTCATATTATAATAATTAGTATAATCCGATTCTGACAATATGCCATCTATTTGAATAGAAATTTCTATTTTATCATATAACACTTCATGAAATGTTAAATCATAAGAAACATCTTGAGGCTTATTATTTTCATAGTATGTAATAGTGCTATTATTTTTAATCATACATACAGGTATTCCCACTTCTAATGAGATTATAATTGGATATTCAAAGTCAATATCTTTTAATCCAAATTGTTTTGCGGTGGTTTCATCAATATAATTACCATCTAACTCTTCACCATTAATCGTTATATTTTGATTTTCATAATATGGCATAACTGCAGGAGTTTGGGATGAATTCCCATCTAATGAAAGTGAATTAATCATATGACCATCCGAATTATATATTTTCACATTTGACGCATATATATCTATATCATCATATCTTGTAAAATAACCTGTTGTGCATAATTGATAATAAGGATACACATTCAAAACATGATTAATGCTTGAGATGTTTTCTATAGCTTCAATATCTGTTATAGCATCTGATTCATAGTAAGTACTATAATCCCAATCCCTGGGAAGAAAACTTCTATCTATATTTTGAAATGTTAAATATATAGAATTATCAGTCATGGATTCTGTTAAGGAATTAGCTATTTGACTATTGAAATATAAAGCAATCTGTCGATAAGAAATCATATTGAGTATAATCACGATGACTACAAACAATATAAATAATGATTGTTTATCTTTTCTTGCTTTATATTTTGATATTTTTTTAAGATTTGGAATAATACTTTTTTTATCATGTTGTTGAGTAATTAGTGGAACAACGGATTTTTTCTCCTTAATGATTTTACAATCTTCAATTCTATAAATAACATCAAACATATCATTAAAATCAGTTTCATGACTTGTA